>JAYVQJ010001121.1:0-3766 GCA_043777235.1 Planctomycetia bacterium | reverse complement strand
CCACCACTTGTGCGACATTGCGGTGGGTCTCGATGACTCGACGCCACCCTACGATCCCCGTAGTACGGCGAACTAGCCGACCGCGACCGAACGGAGATTGTGAGTCGTCCGGCCCAGCCGACCTTTGTACGCTGTGGCCGAATCCTCGCAAGTTCTCAGTTCGGAGTCGTGCCATGCAACTGACTTTTTTCGGAGCGGCCGGCGAAGTCACCGGTAGCCAGCATTTGCTTGAGACCAGCGAGCGTCGAATCCTCTTCGACTGCGGTCTCTTTCAAGGTCATCGCGCCGAGGCTCGTGCGAAGAACGAACGGTTTCATTGCGAGCCGAAGAAGCTCGACGCGGTGATTCTCTCGCACGCGCATATCGACCACTGCGGCAACTTGCCGGGGCTGTTCAAGGCGGGTTTTCGCGGGCCAGTCTTCTGCACTCCGGCGACCGCGGACATTGCCGAGATCATGCTGCTCGACAGCGCTCACATCGCGGCCGAAGACGTCAAATACTTGCGAGGCCGATTGAAGCCCGGACATCCTCCGATCGAGCCGTTGTACGAAGAGCGTGACGTCCACGAGATCTGCAAGCGGATGGAAACGATTCCTTACGGCGAGTGGCATGACCTCGCGAAGGACGTCCGGCTGCGATTTCACGAGGCGGGACACATTCTCGGCTCGGCGATTACCGAATTGGAAATCGCTGACGCTGGAGAAACGAAACGAGTTGTTTTCACCGGCGACCTTGGCCGCCGCAGTCTGCCGCTGCTCGGCGACCCGGTGCTGATCGACAACGGTTGCGACGTGTTGATCACCGAATCGACCTACGGCAATCGAGTGCATCTGCCGGCCGAGAATCTCAAGACAGAATTGCTCCGCATTTTGAACGAGGCTGTTGCCGTTCAGGGGAAGGTGGTCATCCCCGCGTTCAGTCTCGGCCGCACGCAGGTCTTGGTTTACTTCTTGAACGAGCTATTCAACGAAGGCCGGCTGCCGCACATCCCAGTGTTTGTGGATAGCCCGTTGTCGAACAAACTGACGCAAGTGCATCGCAAGCATCAAGACGCTTTGGATCAGGACGCTCAGCAACAACGTGACAAGGACACGGATTTGTTTGCCTTCAAAGGGCTGACGTACATCGGCAGTCCACAGGAAAGCCGCGCATTGAACGATCGCCAGGGGCCGTTCCTCGTCATCGCCGCCAGCGGCATGTGCGAAAGCGGTCGAGTCGTGCATCACCTGCGGCACGCGGTCGGCAGCGACCGTAACACGATCGTGATGATCGGCTATCAAGCCGAGTACACGCTTGGCCGGCGCATCGTCGAACGTCAACCGCGCATCCGCATCTTCGATCGCGAGATTGATCTGCGAGCCAAAGTCGAAGTCCTCAACGGACTCTCCGCACATGCGGATGCCGAGGATTTCAAATGGTGGTTCGGCCATCTCGCCAAGCACGGCGGCATCGGCCAAGCCTTCGTCGTTCACGGCGAAACGGAATCGGCCAAAGCGGTCGCTGAATTGCTGCACGATCAATGCAACGAAGCCCCGATTATCCCGCAGTTCAAACAGTCGTTCACGGTTTGAATGTCGGATTTCTGGCACGGAGTGATTTGTTCGTCCGTAAAGAATAACGACTCGCCCAAGGCCAAGAAAAAGCGCCGCGTCCCATTCTTCGGGCAAGCATCACTTCGGAACCAAGGGGACGCTTCTGCTGGGTGAAACAATGACCGACTCCTATCTCAAGAAGCCGTGAATACCGAGCGATGCCTATTTGTTCGCTTCGGAAACGAGGACTTGGGGCGTCTTGTGAGGGATGATTTTACCCAGCCGTTTCTCCATCAAGTCGCCCTTGATGTAGAGGTGCCAAACGAAAGTCAGATCAAAGACGACGGTTGCCAAGTACCACAGGTACAAGAAAGCAACACCGCCAATTACCGCCGGCCATGCCGATGGTTCCGCACTTGAATCCAGAAGCTTGATACCGCTGTCCGTCACTTTCAGTGACTTCAGTGACTGCAATGTCGAAGTGGTAAGCAGCACCATCGACGCGCATAGACCAAGAACGATCCCAGATCCCAGTCGAACGAGAACCTTCATACTGTTCTTGCGAGAGACGCACCCGACGACGGCAACGATTGCCGCACCTGCGATGCTGACCACACGGACGACATTGTCAGTCACGTTGATACCCAAGCCCAGCAGCTTCGAGATTCCCTGCATTCCGAGGCCGATGTTTTCAGCAGTGGGCTTAGGAAGCCACCAGTAAAAGCCGTATGCGCACAAGGCGAAGATAGCCACCGACCAAGCCCACCATTTCACGCTGCACCAATCAACGCGCAGAAGTCGTGGAATACGTCCCGCGACCGTCAGTCCACTCAGCAGGCAACCGATTGTCACCACGTCCATAAAAACGATCTTGGAACTGACTTGAAGCCCTTGAGCCACATGAGTGCCGGTCACCAAGAAGTAGATTGCCGAAGCCATGAGCACGGATGCCATCAGATATGGCACGACGTAACTAAAGAAACACTCGACGCGCAGCGTCGCAGGCGCGGGGGCCGGGCTTGGTTGATACGGAGAATGCAGCGCGGCGACATGCTCAAAAATGTGAGCGAAGACATCGTCATCCTGCCAATAATCGATATGAGCTTTTCCAGGGAACGGATACCGAGTAAAGCCATGGTCGGCGGTGTCTGAGAAGTTGAAGTGCTGATCCCAACCAGTCCGCTGCAGCCACGCCCGTGCTTCGTCCAGATCGAAGCCAACCGGGTCACCGTAATCGTAGTAGTTGTGCCACAAGATTGGTGACGTCAACTTTGGGCAATTAGCGGGTTGGCCTTCGAAGCTCTTCCACAAGTCGCCCCAAATCAGCAGGTGCTTGTCGATCGGCGATCCCATTGTCACCCAACCCGTCACTCGCGTCCGCCAGTCAACAGGTTTATCAGGCACATCCTTTGAAGACAGCGCCGTCAACAAACCCAAGAACGAGACCACCGTCCCTTCGCTGTGCGAGACGATGATGATCTCGTCTTCGGGCTCCAGTTCAATCGAGCCCATCTGAGTCTCAAAACGCTCGATGATGCGACTTCGAATGTCTTGGAATTCTGTGACGTATTGAACGTCGCCCAAGAATTGGGTCAGTATCGTCTTGAGTTCAAATGCGGGCAGCCCCAGCAACGGAGCGACTTTCAGGAACTGGTTCAACTTGTCGATCCCATGTCCGAGTTCGCTGAAGACGGCTTGAATCGTGGCAAAGTTAGGATTGGATGCCCCGTGAGACAGATTGCGAACTTTGTCGACGACAGACTGAGCCCACGAAACTGTTTCTTGCAGGCGATAGCCATCAGTGGCATCCGCTCGGCAGATGTCGGCCCAATAAAGCTCAGTGACGCCTAATTCAACACCAGACTGGCAAAATCCATTGAGCCAATCAACTTTCAGGACACCCAGAAACGGCTGTGTCGGGGCCGCACAATGGTTGCGTTGAGCATCCCGGTTTTTCGCCAAGACCGATCCGATCGCGGATGAAAATGTGCCATACGAAAATCGCGTTGCAGCCTTCTCTGGCGAGAGATAACTGGTCAATCGCTCGGCGATCGGTTGGGCGGTATCAAATTCGACTTGGTCTCCCATCCCATGCACTGCAACGAAGATTTTACGTCCCATGTTGTTGCCCATATTCCTATCGTTCAAGTAGCGGAGGAATTCCGCGTCCCCACGGCCAGCGTATATCAAAGATATTGCCCTGTGAGGACTTGGGCGGAAGTCGTCGTTCCAAC
>JAYVQJ010001120.1:0-3770 GCA_043777235.1 Planctomycetia bacterium | reverse complement strand
TTCTCGATCCAAAACCCGCATTCTCACGTTGTTGACCGGCAGGTACTCTCCCGCCGATGACGCGGAGCGTCCGCGAAGGATACATCGCTTGAAAGGACTCACTCATGTCGACTCAGACCCAGGAACCGGAAAAGGCCACGTTCGTTGAGACCGCGCTGAAGCTCAGCGGCAAGAGCGATGACGAAGCCAAACGAACCGGAGCACTCGACCGCGCTGACGAGCAAGTCGAGGCGATGTTCGCTCGCAAATACCAAACCGGTGGCAGCCCGGTACATCGCGCCGTTTGGGAAGATCAATTCCCGATCGAGCTGTTCGTCGCGCCGGAACCGACGACTCCGCCGGAATGCCAGAAGGTGATGGACGCTTCGCTGGAGGTCGTCCGCCGACACGTCCGCGCGAAGACGTTGCTCAATGAACAGCGCAAGATCACCGAAACCGTGCTGCGCGAACTCGGCGACGCCGGTTACTGGGGCTTGCTCGTCGATCGTGAGTACGGTGGCACGGCCGCGCCGTTCATGTCGTTCGCGCGATTCCTGCGTCAGATGGCGACGGTCGATCCAACGGTCGCGGGACTCGCTTCGGTACATGGCTGCATCGGAGCGGTCGATCCGATTCGCGCGTTTGGCTCACCGGCGCAGAAAGCGAAACACCTGCCGCTGCTCGCGAGCGGCAATCGCCTATCGGCATTCGCGCTCACCGAACCGTGTGCCGGCTCAGACCTCACCGCGCTCAAGACCGAAGCGAAACTCGAAGGGGATCATTACGTCGTCAACGGCGAGAAGTTGTTCATCACGAACGCGATCGCCGGACGAACGATTGGTCTTGTCTGCCTGATCGACAAGAAGCCGGCCGTGCTGATCGCTGACTTGCCCGATCAAGAGAACGACGAATTTCAAACCAAGCGATACGGGCTGTACGCGCTCAAGCACTCGTACAACAACGGGCTGATCTTCAACAACTTCAAAGTGCCGAAGGAAAACTTGCTCGATCCCGGTCGAGGCGACGGGTTGACAATCGCCTATCACGGTTTGAACCGCGGCCGAGTCGCGCTCTGCGCGAATGCGGCCGGGACGATGCGAGCCATGCTGGCGAACATGCTTCCGTGGGCTCGGTTCCGCAAGACTTATGGCGCGATGATTGAAACGCGCGAACTGGTTCGCCGTCGTTGTGGACGCATGGCCGCGATGATTGTCGCTTGCGATGCGCTCGTCGATTGGTGCGGCTGGCAATTGGACGAAGGCTATCGCGGCGAGATGGAGTGCATCATCGCGAAGATCTTCGGCAGCGAATCGCAGAAGGAAGCGGCCATCGAGCTGTTCATGAAAACGCACGGCGGTCGAGCGTTCTTGCACGGCCACTTGTTCGGCGACAACGTCCACGAGTTCCTCGCCCCCTGCATCTACGAGGGCGAAGGCGAAATGCTCGGCATGGCGTTCCTCAAGTCGCTCATCAAAGAGCACGGCACGAAATACTACGAGCCGATCGGCAAAGCGATCGCCGCCGCCGGCATCAAGAATCCGAATGCCGTCACACCCGGAACTCTGTGGGCGATTCGCGGAGCGTTGTGGCCATACGCCAGTTGGCGGCTGAAGCAATTCCTCGGTGCCGCCGCGAAGCCGGTGATCCCGTCGGGCGGTCCGAGCAAACTGCGCGAGCACGCCGAATGGGCGGCCAGCCAGTTGCAGAAGTCCCGCATGTCCGTCGATGGTTTGATGCAGAAATTCAAACTTGGTCTCGCCGATCGGCAATGCTCGATGGCCGAGCTATCCAGCCGCATCCAAGATCAAATCGTGATGCTGATCACGGCCCTCTGGGCGTCGCGCCGCAACGACGAGTTGATTCACACGGCGGCCGATGTTCTCTGCCAAGACATGCGTCGCAAACTGACCGGCGCGCGGCCGAGCAGTTCGTACTTCAAGACCGTCTCGAAACTTGGCGAAGCCATCGCCGCCGGAGGCTTTGCGGCCATCGCCGGCATCGACGAGGGCGAGATTCTGATGCCGTATTAGAGTTTACGCTGGAAGAATTGATTGCTTTGGAATCGTGCTCCATAATGGCAATGCGAATCATGGAATGACTCGCCTACGTCGCTCAATCATTCCATGATTGAGATTCGCATTGAGCCTGAACCGACGAAAGCAATCAATCTTGACCGCGAGAAGTGCCACTGTCTCAAGAATGCTTCAAGCGGATGTCAGCGACGGAACCGTTTCGGATTGCGGCACCATCGATGGTGTCGGCAGTTCGACAGGAGCGGGGCGATTGACTGGCTCCAAGAGACGTCCGAGCCAAGTCTCGCGGACGAGCAAACGATAGGTCGCCAACGTGAATCCCAAGCCGCCGAGAAACACCACGCTGAACTTCACGACATTTGGCCAGCCGACGCTCAACAACTCGGATTGCAACAGACCCACGACGGGCACATGCAGCAGATAGATCCACAGGGACGCTTCCGCAATAACGTTGATGGGTCTCGGAATGCCACCTCGAAAGTACTTGACGCACAGCCCAAATAAGCTGGTTGCCGACAACCAACCGTAGAGTGCAAACAGTCCGGCCGTCAGCCAGCGGTCGACTCCCGAAGACCCCACTGACAGGTGCGTGTGCAGCCGAGGCAATACGAGAGCAAACGCGACGACGGCCATGACGGCTCGCCACTCGCACCAGCGGGTCAACGGCTCATGATGTTTCTCGCCGCGTCGCAACCAGAAGCCCGCTGCAAAGCACGGCGCGTAATAAGCCAAGTTCGCGAGCTTCGGCAAAAACGATTGACGGAATCCAATCACGATTTGAGGCTCGAGCGCTAACGCGATGACCGCCGGAATCGCAAAGCAGAACGGCATCCAAAACGACGGCATCAGTTGGTCCTGAATTCGGAACAACCGCCTCAACATTCGATCGGGAAGTCGCCGAGCGGCCCGACTGATCACCGACACGCCGACGCAAAAGACCAACAGATAGGCGACAAACCACAGATGTCCGAGCCCATAGAGATCTCGTTCCAGTTCATCGGGAACTCCCCAGCGCCACAGCGTCTGGCGCGGCATCAACCCTTGACGGACCCAACAGACGAACCATGTGTAACCCGTGATCGGCAGAATCACGAAGCCCAAGACAAGCGAAGGCAACAACCGGCGATTGCGGTGCCGCAGGAAATCTTTGGCTCCGATGCGTGCGAAGATCCGCGCACCGCAAAATCCCGCCAGCAGAAAAAAGGCGGGCATGATGAAGCCGTCCAACGCCCAACAAACGGCGTCCACGGAAACGCTGCCCGTGACCTCATGAGCGGACCAATTCAATCCGGGCAACGGGATCAGCGTATAAGCGACCGCCGAGTGAAACCCCAGAACTCCCAGCGTCAACACGGCGCGCAACCACTCCAAGCCGGCGAGTCGCGGAGCCCCAGGCTTTGGTCGAGCAAGACAGCACTTGCTCGACTCAGTGTCGAGTGTCGAACAGCTCATTGTGACGCAGTCCTTCGCTGCAAACTCGAAAATCCGGACTGCGTCGCTGCAACACTCGGCCGTGGGGAATTCTTGAACCCGATGAGTTCGACTGTCTGACTTGCGACGATGTCGGGTGGGACAAGCTCGCTTCGAGCGCCGGCCCACCAGAAAGCCCGCTGAAAATATCTGGTGGGCCGGCGCGACGAAGCGCCGCTGGTCCTGTCATTTACACACAACGTATCGACATTTGTCTGAAAAGCCTCGCAACGACGCGAAACTTCGGCACGGCATTTGCGCCCGACAGAGCAATGGAAATTTCTCTGT
>JAYVQJ010001119.1:0-3771 GCA_043777235.1 Planctomycetia bacterium | reverse complement strand
TCATCCCGCGACGCGAGTCCTTCGTTGGCAAGAGATCGAATCGGCCATCACCGAACGCGACATCACGCGAGCGGAACTGGCGCTGCTCCGAATGGTCGAGGGACAGGAGCCACTCGAAGCCGCTCGCGCGTGGCGGCGGTTGGTTGAGCTTTATCAGTCGCTCAATTTGAAAGACGACGCCACTTCGGCCGGACAACGGTTGAGCCGTTTGGGTGACGTCGCAGTCGCCGACGGAATCACGGCAAAGCAGTGGGTCGAGAAAGAGATCGAAGCGGGGCGGCTCGCGCGGACGACAGTGTCGACGACTCCGGACTGGAGCACACTCGATTTCAGAATGGAACGCTCGGTCGGATATCAGGGGAACGCCGAGCAAGCATTCGAATGCGCATTGCCGGATGCCCGCTGGCCGTTCTTCACCGCTCAGCGGTTTCAGTATCAGTTGTTGAATCAATATGTCGCGACGCAGCGGCTGTCGATGTCGCGAGTGGGAGAGAGCCGATTCGATTGGTCGTTGCCACTGCGAAGTAAAGCCAGCGGCAACACGAACAATGGCACCGTGATTCGTACCGTTGGCCATCAAATGCTGGTCTATCACAAGGACGTGTTGCATCTGTTGTCGCCCGTGGATCATCGCGTGGTGTGGACTCGCCCGATGGAATCTCGCAGCACCATGAATTTCGATCAGGTGCAGGCTGCTCATCGACAAGTTCTGCCCGTGCAATCAAGTGCGGATTTTCGGAAAAACTCAATGGACCCGACGGATGAGTTGACTCGCAATTCTTTGCTGACCGTCTGCACGCCGGAGTTGATTGGCTATCGCGGCCGCCGAGTGCTCACGATGACGGACGCCGCAACCGGCCAATGGCGCTGGGAATTGCGTGATCTTCCGACGGACGCTCGCGTGCAGGCGACCAACGATTTCATCTCCGTCGCGTCTGCGTCGCGCTGGCCGAAAGGACTGCTGCTGCGAGCTCGCGATGGTCAACCCGTCACAGCGGATATGCCACACACCGAATACTTCCAGACGGCGAAGATGTCACTCGGCTCTGATCTGCTGGTCGTGTCACGCGATACCGGGAATCCAAATGCGGCGAATCAAATCGTGCTGGAACGTTGGAGTCCGCTGTCCGGCAAGAGCGTTTGGCGCGAGGCCTTCCCAAACTCCAATCAATTCTCGTGGTTGGACACGCACACGCTGGTCACGCTTGGCACGGACGGCAAGCTGTCCACGTTGGATGTCGAGTCTCACGAATCGCAAACGCTGGCCACCATCAAGCTCGCCGACCTGGCAGGCGCGGGACTCAATAGTCGCCGTTACCTGGTCGCCGATCACGACCGCGTGTTCCTGATCGTTTCAGGCCAGCAGACAACCTACTACGCCGATGAGTTCACGAGCCTTCCGATCAACGGAACGATCTTCGCTTTCGATCGGCGAGCCGGCGGAGAACTTTGGCACCAGAAAGTGGACAATCAGGGATTGATCTTGAATCACTTCGCTGCGTCGCCGGCTCTACTCTTCTCAACCCGCCGCCACGAACAGCGTGGCCAAGTCTTCGTGCAGGCCCAGAAAATTCTGATGCTCGATAAGAAGACGGGCCGCAAACAGTTCGAAGAAGAATTCATGAACCAGTACAACGGCTACCGCGGCCTGAACATCAACGTCGCCGAGCGTCAAATTGAACTGCTGACCTACAACGACCGACTGCGGCTCATCGGCAGCGAACCGGCGAAGACTGAGAAGTCGCATTGATCAGTCAGCGCGGCACGTCTCCCGAAATCGAACGAATGTCCGCGTCAAAAGCGTGGGTTGATTTCGCCGAAATGAGCTGCGCTTGTGCCTATTTGGTGGTTAAGGAACGGGACTGCAAAATTTCCCGATGTTGCTGTCCGGCACTCGGAAAATTAGCTGGAACGCGCTAGCGTCCGGTTCAGAATGTCGATCGACTTTCGATCGACTTTCGAACCAAGCACGATCCGGAATTATTCATTGGCCGATTCAAGCACGACGCGCAAGCGAGTGGTTCGAAAGAAGATCACTCGCTTGCGCGTCGTGCTGGTGGGGAACAGGCTGCCAGCGAATTCACCCGAATCATAAATAAACCGGACGCTAGCGCGTTCCGGCTGATGCGTCTGCTGAAATCGGGTTGTTATCGCGGCCCCATTCCTAAGGATCGCGGAGTTCAATGCTTGCGGACTTCGGCGAAGTCCGCCCACAGCTTCCGTCACTGCGTCGCCAGTGTCTTCTTCCAGTCGGCGTACAAGCTACTTTCGCGATAGCGGCTGAACGAGCGGCCGGCTCCGACGATGAGAAATTGCATCCCGGTCTTCGTGCCCGACAGCCCAAGTTCGGACTGTGCGGCGAGTGCGAATTCGGTGGCCTTCATACGGTGACTGGAGGCTTTGTTCGGTCGCTTCCCTTCAAACACGATCGTTTTCGCCGTCGAGCCTTTCTCTTCGGTGCCCCAAAACTTGATGAAGCTCTTGAGGTCCGTCGCGGAGGTGGCGGGCTTGCTGTTGGCTCCCAGCCACTTCGAGACGCCGTAGATGTTGTTTTCGCCGGTCCACGAGCGATCCTTCTTCGAGTTATCGGCGACGAGCAACGCTTGGCCGATCCAATCGGTTTTGAGGAGGCAACTCCCCATCGTCACAGAAATCGGACTCGTGACCGACGGCGCGTGGACGACGTTCGTCCCTTGGAATGTGCAAGTGCGGAACGCCAGCTTCGTGTCCGCATCTTTGGCTGCCGCATTCTTCACAACGGCAACACATTGATCGCTGAAGACTAAGCAGTTGTCCGCCTCAATGTCTTGCGATCCGTTCGCGGCGATTTCGATCGCCGCTCGGCCGCCGCCGATCAGACAGTTGCGCAACCGCACTTGAGCCGGCTCGGTGACTTCGATCAGCGCCGAACCTTTGCGGCCTTCTTCGGTAATCGAGCAATTCAGCAATCGCACATTGCCGCCGGCGACACGCAGTGCGGTGAAGGCCACGACGGTTCCGATCTCCGGCGGATCAAGCTCAAGCTTCAAGCCTTCCAGAGTGACCGCCGCACCGACGAGTTTCAGCATGTATCTCGCTTCCGGATCTTTATCCGGCCGCGAACGAACTCCGCGTGCATCGAATCCAACATCGTAAGTGAACGTCGGCAGATAGCCGTGCCCCGCCTCGATTGCCAGATTCTTGTCGATCAAGACATGCGGCATCTTGAATGGCCCGTCGCCGTCGATGCGCACAGTCTCACCCGGCATCGCCCCTTTGATCGCGTCTTCGAGTGTCGCGAATCGTGGCTTGTCGGCGCGGCTGCTGATCACGAACGCTTTCTCCGGTTCACCTTCCAACAGCCGCGAGATATCGCTGCCGAGATTCGCCTTCCGCAGAAACAGAATCGCGAACGACGTCTGCGAGAGTCCCTTGTCGTTGTGAACTTCGGCCCACGAGCCGTCCGGTTGCTGCGACTTGAGCAGAATGTCGGCCCCCTTCGCGAACCAATCGACGCCACCAAACTTGTCCTGACCGAGCAACACGCCGAGCCGCTCGATCGTCCACAAGAAGTAGCGAGCTTGATCCCCTCCCTGCACGAATTCACCCGCTTTGACCAGTCCTTTCGCAAAGGCCGGGTCTTTCATCAGCGTGGACCCTTCGTCGGATTTCTCGGCGACTTCCGGCGGGGTGTCTTTCTTTTCGTCCGGCTTCTCGTCCTTCTTCTCATCCTTCTTTTTGTCATCTTTCTTGGCGGAACCTCCGGACGATTTTTTGGAACCGCCGGCTCCG
>JAYVQJ010001118.1:0-3782 GCA_043777235.1 Planctomycetia bacterium | reverse complement strand
GTCACGCATCCACGCGAGGCCCGTGTTGGCAGCCGGGAACAGGTGGTTGTGAATGCTCAGCTTCTTGGCGTCGGCGAACAGCTTCGCTCCGAAGTCGTTGGACTCCTTGAGCGGCATGTGACAGCCGGCGCAATTCGAAATTGCCTTCGGCGGGAAATAGAAGCTGCGAGCACCGTGGCCGGCACCGCTCAGCCAGTACGAATCGAAGTGATTCTGACCGCGCAGGAATTCCTTGTAGTGATTGAGGGCGTACGGCAGATGCACTTTGTGGCACGTCGAGCAGAACTCAGCCGTCTTGTGCAGCGGCTTCAAGAACGTCTTCTTGTGAAACGACGGCTTCGCCTTGACCATCTGGTTGTTGACCCATTGCAGCACGGCGTTGTCGCTGCTGGCGAACGGGTAATGCGTCGGCTCTTCGATGGTGAAGTCGGCGTTGCCGCGCGTGCTGTTGACATGCGTGATCGCGTGACACGTCGTGCAAGTGATGCCGGCATGAGCGGTCGGGTGCTTCTGCAAATCGAACTTCGGATCGTCGAACGCTCCGCTGAAGAACGGGACCGGATCGTGACAGCCGGCGCACCAGCGTGAGGCTTTCACATCGCCGTCGCGCTTGAAGCTGACTTCGCGCGTCTCGCGAATTGACGCGAGATACGCTGGGTTGTTGAACGAACTGAAGCGATGCGACCTCTCGGCCCATTGAGCGTGCGAGTCGGGATGACACTTCTGGCAATAGTCGTCCATCATCAGCGTCTTCGCCGGGATGAAGTTGCCGGACGACGTGCGGACGAGGCTCGGCTCGAAGTATTTCGTTCCTTCCTTCGGCCCGACGACGTTCCACTGACGCGGGTCTTGCGAGTGCAGCCCGATCATCCCAGCCACCGCGATGCCGACGACACCAGCGTAAACGATTCCGACCTTCCATTTGATGCGCGGCCCCGTCAGCCGATGCAGCCAATACAGCCAGCCGCCGACCAGTGGAGTTGCAACGTGCAGCCAATACACCGTCGATCGCGCCAGCGGTTGTTTCAGGTCGAAGCCGCCGATCCGCATCAGCGCCAGCCCCGTGACGAGCACCGCGCAGCAGGTCACGAACAGCACATAGCCGACTTTGACCGCTCGACGATTGCGGCGGTCCTTTGCGTAGAGCATGTGCTTCACGCCAAAGATCACGAACGGCGTGATCAGCAACACGCCGAGCACCAGATGTCCCAAGAACATCAACTGGTAGAAATAGTTTTGGTACGTCTGCTGAGTCACCGCCTCCAGCACCGTGATCGCCGCGAGGTACGCGGAGTTCGCTCCCAAGACCGCGACCAGCGCGAACACGAGGTACAGCAACTTGCGCAGTCCGGGAGTCACAGCTCGGACGTACTGCTTCGGAGTCGTCGGCAAAGTCACGGGCTGAGGCACCGGTACAGCGGCACCGGGCTGAGAGGCCGCGGGTTCCATCACAAAGGCTCCACGAAAGACGTCACACGATCCAATTTTGGCTGCCGTCGTTCTGCCGCACTTCGATGCGCGGACGATCGACTCCCGCGATCAGTTGAACACTCAGCGGGAGAACCTGCAGCTCCAGCCATACGCCCGTTTCAACCGATGTGCTGGCCACCAATTCGAGTTCCTCGCCGGACAGCCGATACAAACTCAGGCTCCACGGATAACGGTCTACGATCAGCAACTCGCGAGTCCCTACCTTGCCATAAAAGCCGAGCTTCTTCTTGGTTCGATCCTTCTTGCTGACCACTTCGATCGCCAGGTCCGGCCCGCCAAACCAATGCGTTCCGCAGTTGATCGCCGAAGTGCCGTTGAGAAACACCGCGACGTCGGGAACGCGAAAATTCTTCTTCCAATTCACCCGCCGGTCGCTGACGTTGATTCCCGGATACGCCACGCCGAGACCGCCTTCCTGAACCACGCTGCGAAACAACGATGTCAATTCACCCATCACATCCTGGTGCTCGATATTTGGTGCCGGTGCCATGAAGTAAACCCCGTTCCAGACTTCGTCATAGTGGTCCTGACCCAATCGTTGTCGGCGAACGATGAGTTCCCGTTCGATGTCGCGGTCGTGAATGAGCGTGGCCATGAAGAGTTCTCTTTGGTCTGTGGTGGATGTGCCTCGCATCCGTCTCCGAAATTGATTGCCTTCCGACGCGAGGCGCATCAACCACGATAGCTTACTTCGTCACCGTCCCCGGAACAGCGAAAAGTTTGCCGCTGGGGTCGATGGCAAAGACCCCCTTGGCTCGTGGGTCAATCACCAACAGCGTTTCGCCTTGCCAAGTGAGACCGACCGGATTCACCAGCGGTTCACCGGAGACGAGCTTCTCTGGCTTGCCGCCGAACGGGACTTTCCAAACGGCCTTGGCGTATCCATCAGTGATGAACGCGGTCTTGTCCTTGTCGAGTTCGATCTCGTGCGGAAACTGCCACGGCCGGCCTTCGACGACAACTTCGATCTTCGCGTCAGGCGTGATTCGCAGAAGCTGATTCTTGCCGTGATTGATGACCCACAGATTTTTGTCCGCGTCGATCGTGATCCCGCGCGGAGCTTCGACCTCGGCGAACTTCTCCGCCTTGCCGCCTGCCGCCGGAATCTTCCAGATCCATTTCAATTCCAGGTCCGTGACGAAGATGTTGTTATCGGGATCGACCACCAAATCCATCGGGATTCCGATGCCGCCGTTCGTCAGCGGTTGCGGCTTCCCTTCGTCGTCGAAACGAAAGACTTCGCGCGTCGACGAGTCTCCCGCGAGCAATTTTCCATTGCGATCCATGCCAAGACAGCGGACTCGATTGAGCGGCGTCCGAAATTTATTCGACGCCTGAAAGTACATCGACAACTTGCCGTCGTTCAGCTTCCAAACGGCGGACTGTTTGAGATCGGCGATGAACAAGCTTTTGCCGTCGGCCGAAGCCACCGCCGTCAGCGGATATTGCAATTCATCCGCTCGGACCAGCGATGAGCCAAACAAGAAACTGAAGCCAATCATCAGCAGAAACGTGTGCCGCGACATGGATGAATCCGTGAGAAAAATCGAACGAGATTGACCGACTTGAGTGAGCATCGTAATGCGACTTGGTCAGCGAGGCCACGACTCACTCCAGGGACGGCTCGATCGACGTGGTGTGAGGATTGTCGGGTGGCGTCGAGTCATCGACCACACCCTACGATTGGCAAACTAAGTGGACCCGCAGAGAAAAGTAGGCGAGTCACTCCGTGACTCGAAGATTCCAGTCACGGAGTGACTGGTCTACTTTCTCCGCGGGTCTACTTAGCCAGCCGTGCGACTCAACCGCGGCCGATGATGTACCGCTGCGGATCGACCTCGTTCCTCAAGATTTCGAGCGCAGTCGGATCGGGAGCCGGCGTCGCTTCCAACGGATCGCGGACGAGCAACTCGAAGCCGGTGCGGTCGAGAACCTCTTGCAGAGTCACGCCCGGATGCAGCGACTCGACCTGCATTCGCTTCGTGGTGTCGTCGAATCCGAGCACCGCCAAATCGGTGATGACTTTGTACGGCCCGGTCCCCGGCGGCAGACCGGCGGACTCACGAGCACCAGGGCCGGTCAGATAACCGGGAGTCGTCACGAAATCGCACTTCTCGACAAACCGCCGTCGGTCGTGCGGCGTGATGACCAGAACTCGCCAGCAGAACGACGCGAGATCGTTCGCTCCGCCGCTGCCGGGCAAACGCACTTTCGGATGCTGGTAATCGTTGCCGATCTGCGTGGAATTCAAGTTGCCGAACGGATCGATCTGCGCGCCGCCGAGGAACGAG
>JAYVQJ010001117.1:0-3786 GCA_043777235.1 Planctomycetia bacterium | reverse complement strand
AACGCCCAAATTTTTCGGTTGCCGCCGGCGATCGGGCAGCTATCGACGAGGTACAGCGTCTTCTCGTCCGGGCTGAGATGAATGCCGTTCGGCCGCTGGATCGCCGGTTGCGTCAGGATGCGATGCACCGAGCCGTTCGTGTCGATGCGGAAAACCGAGTCGTGGTCGAACTCCATCTTCGTACGATCGTCGTAGCACGGATCGGTGAAGAATATCTGTCCATTCGATCGAGCGGCGATGTCGTTCGGTGAGTTGAACCGCTTCCCCTCGAAGCGTTCGGCGAGCACTTCGACTTTACCGGTGCTCAGATCGGTACGCGTGATCCGGCGGTTGCCGTCGTTGGGACCGAATTCGTTTCCCTCGCACGCGAGCAATCGGCCTTGAGCATCGAACAACAAACCATTCGAGCGCCCGCTGGGTGTTCGCCAGACGGATCGCGAATTGGTCTTGGGATCAAACTTCATGATCCGGTTGTTGATGATGTCACTGAAGTAGACGGTCCCGTCGGCCGCTGCCGCCGGGCCTTCGAGGAACGCGACGGCCGTCGCGGGGGTGACGGCGACGTGCTCGAAGAATTCGTTGGCCAGCGGAGCGTTGTGCAGGTCCATGCGGGTGGCTTTCGATTTGCGAAATCCTGGAGTGCTGCGGCTCGACGCAGCCCTCCATTCAATTGGAATGAAGTCGTTGATTGCCCAGCAAGCGGCGGTCATTCATCGAAGTATCCTGGCAACCGCTTCTCTCGGACTTTGAATGTCGCAATTTCAATTGAATGGAGGGCGGTGTCGAGCCACCGCACTCCAGGGTCGCGCACTGTCGATTCAGGCGATCAATTCGTGTCTCACTTGGCCGTCTCCGGCGATCGGGTACGGGCGGTTTTGTTGGTCGTGGATGACGGCGTGCGGGTCGAGGCCGAGCAGGTGAAACGTCGTCGCATGAATGTCCTTGGGGGAGATCGGCGTGTCGGCGACAGTTCCGCCGATGCGGTCACTGTGGCCGATGGCCGCTCCGCGATGAGTTCCACCGCCCGCGAGAGCCATCGAATAGACCTGCGACCAATGATGTCGAGCGGCTCCGACCGGCTTCGAGTCAATCTGCGGTGTGCGACCATGCTCGCTCATGCACAGCACGAGCGTGTCGTCGAGCAGTCCGCGTTGTTCGAGGTCGAGGATCAACGCCGAGAACGCGGCGTCAAATCCCGGCAGCAGATACTGCTTCATGCGCGGATAGTGATTCTGGTGAGTATCCCAAGCTCCGCTGAAGTAGGTGCCGTAGGCGTCCCAGAAGACGGAGACGAACTGGCTGCCCGCTTCGACCAGCCGCCGCGCGGCGAGACACGATTGGCCGAACAGCGTTTGTCCGTACCGATCTCGCAGCGTCGGGTTCTCGCGACTGACATCGAGTGCTTCGCGAATCTTCGGCGACGTGAGCAGCGAGAGTGCTCGGCCTTGATTGGACGAGTACGACCGCTCGGCCAACGTGTCGGCGCTGAGACGAGCGGCATCGAATTGCGACAGCAACTCGCGACGCAGGTTGAAGCGGTCGAGCGACACTTGCTCGGCGAATCGGCCGGCTCCGTCGAACACGAAGCGGCAGTCGGGATCAACGGCGGCATACGGATCGGTGTATTCCTTCGGCTGTTCGTGTCGCGCCTTCGGGGCGACTCTCAGCGGCTTGCCTTCGAACTTCGCCCAGACTGGATCGTACTTCTGCCCCAGAAACGCGGCGTACGGGCCGGCGAGCACTCCGAGATCATCGACCTGCGAATTGAAAACCCACGGCAACCCGATGTGTCGCGGAGTCCATTCGCCCTCGCTCGCTTTTGGTGCGGACTGCGACCACTGGTAATCCGCGATCGAACCAAAGTACGGCCAGTGAACCGGATCGCGCGGTTTCGTTTCGATGTCCGTCGTGTAGGTCGGCATGCCGCTCAGTGCGTACGCGACGCAGTGCAGCGGAAATGGATGCGTCATCGACCGCACGATCGTCAGTCGGTCGGTGACTTTCGCAGTGAGCGGCAGCCCTTCGCAGATCGGGACTCCGGCCAGCGACGACGGGATCGCCTTCAGCTCGCCTTGGATTTCGTTCGGAGCATCCGGTTTTGGATCGAACGTCTCGTGCTGCGAAGCGGCTCCGAATAAAAAGAGCATGATGCAGCGTTTCGCTTTTCCGAAGCCACGCAACTCACCGCCGGAGGCCAAGGACTCCGCCGCCAGCGAGGCCGCTCGTTCGGCTGTCAGTCCATAAAGCCCTAGTCCGCCGACGTGCAGCAAATCTCGACGAGTCATCCCATCGCACAATCGGCGTGGAGATCCCAACAATCGCAACATCGCGGCAGCCTCTGACAACAATCGGTCGCGGCCAAAACGCTGGCACAACGTACTGACGCAGACGCGGCCTGTCGAGGAGTTATGTCTGCCGAATGATTTTGGTGATCCTCGCAGACTCGGTGGCGTCGTTTTCAGCCGCTATCATCCGTCGCTTCTCTGTTTCGTGGATTGGGAGTTTCGTGATGAAGGTTTTGGTGATCGGCCAGGGCGGCCGAGAACACGCACTGTGTTGGAAGCTGAAGAACTCGCCGTCGGTCGAGCGAGTGTTTTGTGCTCCGGGAAATGCCGGCACGGCGTTGGAGGCGACGAACGTCGAGATCGGCGCGACCGACGTGGAACGGCTCGTGCAGTTCGCGAAGTCTGAGCGGATCGACCTGACCGTCGTCGGCCCGGAAGCCTCGCTGGTCGCGGGGGTCGTCGATGCGTTTCAAGCGGCGAACCTGCGGATCTTCGGCCCAACAAAGAAGGCGGCGGAACTCGAAGGGAGCAAAATCTTCTCGAAAGAGTTGATGCGGAAGGCAAACGTCCCGACCGCTGAGTTCCAGTCGTTCTCGCGGCATCAAGACGCGGTGACGTACCTCGAAGACCGTGAGGAAACTCCGCTGGTCGTGAAGGCGGATGGGCTCGCATCGGGCAAGGGCGTGTTTGTTTGCTCGAATCGACAAGAGGCTCTCGACGCCGTCAAGCAGATCATGCTCGAACAAGCGTTCGGAGCGTCGGGCAACAAGATCGTCATCGAGGAATGTCTGCAAGGTCACGAGGCGAGCATTCTCGCGATTGTCGATGGCAACACGATCCTGACGCTGGAAGCGTCGCAAGATCACAAGCGTGCGTTCGATGGCGACACCGGTCCGAACACCGGCGGCATGGGTGCGTACTGCCCGACTCCGTTGATCACCGACGCGCTGATGGACGAGATCGTTGAGAAGGTATTGGTCCCGACAGTCCACTTTATGAACGTCGAGGAGCGGCCGTTCAAAGGCTGTCTCTACGCCGGCATCATGGTGACGAATCAAGGCCCGAAGGTGCTGGAGTTCAACGTCCGGTTCGGCGACCCGGAAACTCAGCCGGTCATGATGCGATTGAAGTCGGACCTTGGCCTGCTCTTGAAGTCCGCCGCTGACGGTACGCTGGCTGACTTCGGCCCGGCGGAATGGGATCCGCGTCCCGCCGTCTGTGTCGTGATGGCTGCGGATGGTTATCCCGCGTCGCCAAAGAAGGGTGCTCCGATTCGTGGGCTTGAGGACGCTGCTGCACTGCCCGACGCGAAAGTCTTTCATGCCGGGACCGCTCGCAAGGGAAACGACATCGTCGCTGACGGCGGCCGAGTGCTCGGCGTCACCGCGTTGGGCAACGACTTCGCCGAGGCCAAGCTGAACGCCTACCAAACCGTGAAGTGCATTCGCTGGCAGGGTGGCTGGTGCCGCAAAGACATCTCGGATCGAGCCCGTTCGTATTT
>JAYVQJ010001116.1:0-15003 GCA_043777235.1 Planctomycetia bacterium | reverse complement strand
CCAACGACGCTCGGAATCCCTGTCGCGGAGCGACAGGGCTACACGGAAGACGACACCCGCTTTCTTGGCGATCTGTATCAAGACTTGTCGGAAGCGGCTCGGAAGAAATACGCGCTGCTACAGACGCCGGAGTTTGTCGAGGAGTTCATTCTCGACCGGACGCTCGATCCCGCGTTGGAGGAGTTTGGGCTTGAGCCGACGGCGCTAGCCGCGGTTTCCGAATCGTCTGGCGAAGGAACCGAGGCTAGCGCCAACGGCTCATTCAAAATGATTGACCCGGCGTGTGGCTCCGGGCACTTCTTGCTGGGGGCGTTTCGGCGGATTCTGGATCGCTGGCAGAGGCGAGAGCCGGGGACGAATGCGCGGGTGTTGGTGCAGCGGGCGTTGGACAGTGTGCATGGGGTGGATGTGAATCCGTTTGCCGTGGCGATTGCTCGGTTTCGGTTGTTGTTGGCGGCGATGCGCGCGTGTGGCATTCAGCGGTTGGCGGATGCTCCGGCGTTTCGGATGAATCTGGTGTGTGGCGACTCGCTGCTGCATGCGCCGCTGAGCGGTGGTCAGCAAGTGCTCGACTTCGAGTTGGCGGAGGAGTCGGACGAGTGCGACCACGCCTATCGGAGCGAGAACCTGCCGGAGTTGAAGCGGATCTTGCGCGGCGGTCAGTACCACGCGGTGGTGGCCAACCCGCCGTACATCACGCCGAAGGACCGGCAGCTCAACGAGCGCTACCGCCGTCGGTTTCGTTCGTGCCACAGGAAGTATTCGCTGGCTGTCCCATTCATGGAGCGTATTTTCCGGCTGGCGGTCTCTGATGGCTACACTGGCCAAATTACCGGCAACGCATTCATGAGGCGTGAGTTCGGGAAGAAGCTGATCGAAGAATTCTTTCCAACTGTGGACCTGACGCATGTGATCGATACTAGCGGCGCATACATTCCCGGCCACGGTACGCCAACGGTGATCTTGCTCGGTCGGCACCGATCTCCGGTCGCGAGCACTCTGCGGACGGTGATGGGCATTCGAGGCGAGCCTTCGACACCAGCCGAGCCGGCACTTGGTTTGGTCTGGTCGGCGGTCGTTGCCCAAGTTGATCACTCAGGCTCGCAGAGCGAGTTTGTGAGCGTCGGCGATCCAGCGCGGACATTGTTCCACAAACACCCCTGGTCTATCGGCGGCGGCGGCGCTTCAGAACTAAAAGAGCAGCTTGAAGAAGCAAGTGATCAAAGACTGGCCACCCTAGTGGCGTCAATTGGCCCCGGCGCTATCCTGGGTGAGGACGAAGGTTTTGGCTTGGCACGCGAATCGAATCGGCTTCGGCTGCTGCCGGCGCATCGCCGCCGGCCGCTCGTCGAAGGTGATCATGTTCGTGATTGGACATTGGGCTGGGACACCGAAATTTTGTTCCCGTATTCCGAGTCCATCGAACTTTGTGATCGCAGCGAAGTTGAATCTTGGCTGTGGCCGATCCGGACGACGCTCGAAAACCGGTTGGATTTCAGCAAATCGACTTACAGAGCCTGCGGGCGGCCATTCTGGGAATTTCACCAGATTCCAATTGAAAGAAATCGGACACGACTTGGAATCACATTCGCATTTGTTGCCACCCACAACCATTTCGTGCTTGATCGTGGCGGAAAAGTATTCAAGCAATCGGCTCCAATCATCACGCTGCCGACGACCGCAAGCGAGGATGACCACTATGCCCTTCTTGGTCTGCTCAATAGTTCGACCGTGTGTTTCTGGTTGAAGCAGGTCAGTCAACCGAAGCAATTGACTGCTGGCGACGGTGTTCGCATCGAGACGATCGCAAAAGTTCCGCACGAATTTATGGGGACGCAATTGGCAAGGTTGCCGCTTCCTCCAAGTTGGAAATCGAGTGTGCTCCGGCCCATCACAATTGAGCTAGCTCGGAACATCGACAGACTGGCGGCGCAATTTGTTCAACGGAGCACAGCAAATGCCATCAAAGATGCACTCAGGACGAACCGCGGCGTTCGTGCGTCGATAGCCTCCTATAAAACGGAACGAGCAAATACCCGTCAAGAAATGATTTTTCTACAAGAAGAACTTGATTACGCAGTCTATGTCGCATACGGACTGGCGAAAGCTGAGTTAGTGAGCGGCGAACTGCATAACAATTCAATTCGGATTGAAGCGGGTGAGCGGCCTTTTTGCATCATTCGACAGCAGAACCAAGAAGGCTTTTTAGTTCCGCCAGATATTCCCGCATCGTGGGACTCGAAACTCAAGTCGCTTTGGCAACGCAGAATTGACGCGTTCAAGAACAGTTCGGATTTGCGGGTCATTGAAGACCCTCATTACAAGCGGCGATGGATCGGACGGCAGGGGAAATACAACCACGCTCAGAATGCAGATGAAGCAAAAGTCGCGTGCGAAGACTGGCTGCTCGACCGGCTGGAAAGCTATTTCGACTTCGACGGGCGGATGAAGCCTGAGCGGCAGGGCGCTAGCCCCCGGTCCTCCGAACGCGGCTCGGACGCTGAGGTCGCCTCGAATTCCAAAACACCGGCGGCTAGCGCCGTGCCGCTCACACCGCTCGCCGACATCGCCCTCGTCTCCGTCGCCAAGCTGGCCGACGTCGCTCGGCAGGACGCCGAGTTCCAGCAGGTCGGCGAACTGTACCGCGACGACCCCGCCTTCGACGTCCAAAAGCTCGTCACCGAACTCGTCGAGTCCGAATCCGTCCCGCTCCTCCCCGTGCTCCGCTACAAACCCAGCGGACTCCGCAAACGCGCCGAGTGGGAACAGACCTGGGAACTCCAACGCCAAGAAGATCGCCTGAGTGCTCAGTTGGCAGTCGTCAGTGGTCAGTTGGAAGCCGCCAAAGATGAGCCGGAAAAGCAACGACTCAAGGCCGAGCAGGAACGACTGACAACGGACCAACGGCAACTGACCGCTTCCATCGCCGTTCCGCCGAAATACGACTCGAAAGATTTTGTGAACGCCACCAACTGGCGTCTGCGCGGCAAGCTCGACGTCCCCAAGGAACGCTGGGTCAGCTTCCCCCACTGCGCCGGCCCCGACGGCACCCTGGTCATCGCCTGGGCCGGCTACGACCACCTGCAACTCGCCAAAGCCATCAGCACCTACTACGTCGATATCCAAGAACGCCTTGGCGGACGAGACGACCCCCGCCTGATCCCACTCCTGGCCAGCCTCATCGAACTACTTCCCTGGCTCAAACAATGGCACAATGAGCCAGACGCCACCTTCGACGGCATGCGCATGGGAGACTACTTCGACACCTTCGCCACCGAAGAAGCCAGACAACTTGGGAAGACGATCCCTGAAATCAAAGCGTGGGAGCCACCGGCGAAGACGGGTGGAAGAGGACGTCGGAAGGCGAGTTCGTGAAGAGAGGGCCAATGGAAGTGGTTCGTCGGAAGGATCGGCGAAGACTGATGACCTCGTTGCTCTCACGAGGCGTTCATCCTTTCGGAGTTAGTGCGACTGGCCAATAATGATTGAGTCATGGAAATCGTGTCGTGTCGATGACAGGCAAGTGAGTACGGGAAAGGGTTACCGATGGTTTTCAATCCCCCAGAGGCGATGCGGCAGATGATCGAAGATTTGAGCGCTGTTGCCAAAATTCCCGCCGAGAGCATTGAGTTACTCAGCCAACAGTTGGAACAGCAATCCGGCTTTCTGACCGACGAGAGCCTCATGGGACTGGTTTCCGGATGCATCGCGGATGACGCGGGAGCCACAGCAGCTTTTAACGCGTTGCAGAATCTGCGTCCGGACGCGCCAGACCAAATCCTGGAGACCGTTCAAGCCTGGCGGCGTGCGAACGAACGGAATACTCAACGCTTTCCAGACGAGTTGTTTGCCGCCCTGAAACAAACGCTGCCGCGTCTCGTCCGCGAGTACCCGGCTCTCAGTCGGATGCAAAAAGCCGATCGGTTGCGCAATATGCTCGGCGATGAGTTGAAGGGGGTGGCGTTCATCTGCGACGCTCGGCCTGTTTACAACGATTCGCGAGACCGTATTGAGGGGATGATTCCGCTCACGACGATGAAGCTCGTCTACGAGCGGCAGAATCTTGCGACCGAAGAGATCGAGGTCACGGTCACGCCAGATCAACTGAGGAACCTGATCTCCGAGGCCCAAAAGGCGGAAAAGAAATTGGGAACCCTGCGTGAGTCGATCGCTGAATGGATTCAGGGCGGATGCGTAGAAGGAGGAAATTAGAACTCATGCCGACGAAGACGAATACGATCTGGGTGAACTACGCGATCGGCGTCCGCGACCCGATGACAGCCGATTCGGTTTGCGGATTGAAGGATTGGACGCGGAGAGGTTCGTTGTCGCAGGCGGCACAGCTTGCGGCTGCTGCCGTGATGGATCCGCTTGGTATCGGTGTGGCGCGGGCCGCTCGTCTTGTTGGTGTCGAACCCACCAACGACGTCCAATCGGAACTGCCAAGTCAAATCTTGAACCGAGGCAACATTCCGCCGATGTCAATGTCCGTGAGTGTGGGCAAGCCACGGACTTATTTCGTTGTCAACGCGCTCTGTGAGAATCGGACTGGTGTTCCATCGCCTGAGAATCAATACGAAGGACATGAAGACACACTGCCGGATTTGGTTGGATACCTAGAAGCATTGGGCTTCACCACTGCCTATGCCAAATCGCACATCGAAACCCGACGAGTCGTGAAAACGTGGTTCGCCGAAGGCTCTATCATTCACTTCCAACCGAGTGGCCAGAAGAAATACGCCACGACCCTTGAAATGGCGAACTCCGTCGTTGCTTGGCCGCACCATTCTGGATCCGTTCATTTGCGACGGCGAAAGACCTTCGACCAGAGAACGCTCACTGACCCCGAACAGATTTTGATGGCGTTCGCTGACCCGCGTGTGACGGGACCGGCGCGTCGACACCTCGTACTCTTCGCTGAGACTTTGAAGTTTAATGATCGTCAACAGTTGACGCTGGTGCCGCACTTGTGGAGCTATGTGGCCGAGCGACGAACGTCGCAGGATGAAGATGAGCTTGTGGCTTTGGGATCTGCGATTCGAAAACTGATCGCCTACCTACCATCACAGCGACTCAATGACTTGGCAGAGTTTCTGGAATTCGATGAAACCGGAACCGTGAAATCTGAAGTCGAACTGGAGGTCGTGAAAGGGTTGGTGTACCGGTTTAGCTGGGACAGCCAGACAACTTGGCCTGGTTCCCCACGACTCTGTGAATCACTGATCGATCTTGCGAACTTTCACAGCTCGAAGCGTGCTGTCGAGCAAGACCTTTCGAGTGCAATTGCCGTGAACGCGATCATTTCGCTCGCCTTTCTGAACGATAGCCGCATTGTGGCGTTCGTGAGATCACTCCCCAAACACACGTTGTCTTGGTTTGCTCCAGTGGTTCACGCAAGATCGCAGCGTTTGCTAACTCGATTGAAAAAGGAACGAAGCGGCAACACCGACTCTTTAGGCTTGCTTCCGCAAGTTGTCGGTGTGCTAGCGTTACACGAGGGGAAGTAGTGTCGCTATGCCCGCTCAGCAGCTTGCCAACAACGTCGCCATCAACATTGCGTTGTATGACGTGCTGGGCTTTGACTCGCAGGAACGTGCCACATTCGTTGGGCATGTCGGACTGGCGTCCTCAATAGTGTCTTCTTCACAAGGAACGCCAGCGGGGGTTCGGCTTGTTCACATGACGCCGCCGCTCCTCGTTGGCGCTCCAGTGCGAGACCCCGCGAAGTGTCACGGCCATGTCGGGCTCGATGAGCCAAAGCGTCGAGTCATTGAGGAGTTTGTACGTCGACTTGAGAATGAGTACGCGGCGGAGGCGGCAAGACGCCGTTTGGCTGGGACTTGGGACCAGGCAGCCAAGGACCAATTCAGGGCGGACCAATACACGATTCGGCCACATGTGCGGTGGCCAGACGGGGATCGCCCATACCATCAACTTAGCTGTGCTGGTTTCGTTCAAGAAGCGTATGAGGAAGCCGGAATTCCTCTAGTCGATACCGACGATGCCAACCTTCCAACATGTAGTCTCGACACACTGAAGACAGCTTACGCGGTTGTTGCTGCGCATCTTGAAGACACCGAGTTCCGCGTCCAGAAGGGCCTGAACGGCGATGGTCCTTGGCCGATCTTGCTTCCCGGTTACATCATGAACTCACTCAATCGCGACCGAGACGAGATTCTCTCCTCGCCATTCCACGCCTCGCCCGGTGACGAGTGCTTCCCGAGGGAACAGACGACAGTTGAAGGCTCCTCATGACACTCATCAAAGACCTGATCGAGATTCCTGAACGAGTCCAGAAGGGGGACTTCGTTTTGCGACTGGCCGAGGATGTCGGCCGGCCGGACGTGGTGCTCGACAAATATGTCGTCACTGATGAGTTGCGGGACTGCTTCGACAACGCGCTGACGTTTATTCAAAGCTCGCTGCAATCCAACACCAGCAAAGGGAGCTACCTGCACGGCAGTTTCGGTAGCGGCAAGAGCCACTTCATGGCCGTGCTGCATTTGATCCTGCAAGGCAACACGGCGGCTCGCGCGATTCCGGAGTTGGCTCCCGTCATTGCCAAGCACAATCATTGGATCGGGGGCAAGAAGTTTTTGCTCGTGCCGTATCACATGATCGGTGCGCATGACATGGAGTCGGGCATCCTTGGCGGATACGTCGATTTCATCCGGCGAACGCATGCTCAAGCTCCCATCCCCGGTGTCTATTTGGCGGAAGGACTCTTTCGCGACGCTCAGGCCCTGTGTGAAACACTGGGAGACAAAAAATTCTTTGCAAAGCTCAATGAGGGAGCGGACTCGGACGGAGGTTGGGGTGATCTGAATTCGAGTTGGGATTTCGCTCGATTTGAAACGGCGATCATTGCGCCGCCTGGATCGGAAGATCGTTCACAACTCATCAGTTCGCTGATCCGTCAGTTCTTTGGTTCCTACGACACGCAGGCCGGCGGACGTGGTGAGGCGTTCGTGTCGCTCGACAAAGGGCTGTCCGTCATCAGCCGGCATACGGCTCAGCTTGGTTACGACGGGTTGATCCTGTTCTTGGACGAGCTGATTTTGTGGTTGTCGAGTCACGCGGCTGATATGAAGTTCCTGCACCAAGAGGGGCAAAAGCTGGCCAAGCTCGTCGAGGCACAGACGCCTGATCGGCCGGTGCCGGTCGTCAGCTTCATCGCTCGGCAACGTGACCTGCGCGAATTGATCGGCGACGCCGTGCCGGGGGCGAGCTTGCTCAACTTTGGTGATGCGCTCCGGCATTGGGAGGACCGCTTCCACAAGATCACGCTGGAAGATCGCAATCTTCCGGCCATCGCCGAAAAGCGGGTGCTCAAGTGCAAAACTGAGTCGGCTCGCAAAGAACTCGATGCCGCCTTCGACCAGACGGCGAAGATGCGTGAATCCGTGATGAACATCTTGCTGACGAGCGGCGGGGATCGGCAGATGTTCCGCCGCGTGTATCCCTTCAGCCCGGCGCTCGTGCAGACGTTGATCGCGGTCTCCAGCGTGCTGCAACGGGAACGGACGGCACTCAAGGTGATGGTGCAGTTGCTGGTCGAGCAGCGCGACACGCTCAAGGTCGGCGACGTGGTGCCGGTCGGCGACTTGTTTGACGTCATCGCGCATGGCGAGGACGCCTTCAGCCCCGAGATGGCGATTCACTTCAACAATGCCAAGCGGCTGTATCACCACAAGCTACTACCAGCGCTGGAAAGGGCTCCGGGAAATTCCGGCCTGCGCCGCGAAGAGATTGAACAGCTACCGTTTGACGATCCTCGGAGGATCGCCTTTCGCAATGATGATCGGCTGGTCAAGACGTTGCTGCTGTCGGCCCTGCTACCGGATGTCGAATCTCTGCGTGGGCTGAATGCGGAGCGCTTGGCGGCGCTGAATCACGGAACGATCAAGACGCCGATTCCCGGCAAAGAAGCTCAGTTGGTTTTGAACAAGTGCCGCACATGGGCGGCGAGCGTCGGTGAAATTCGGCTTGGCCAGGAAGCCAATCCCACCATCTCGATTCAGCTCTCCGGCGTGGACACCGAGAGCATTTTGGCTCAGGCCAAGGGTGAAGATAGTCAGGGGAATCGCGTCCGCCGCGTCCGGCAGATGTTGTTCGAGCAACTTGGCATCGCGGGCGAAGGTGAGTTCGAGCAATTCCACGAGTTCCTGTGGCGGAACACCAAACGCGATTGTCGCGTCCTGTTCCGCAACGTCCGCGAGTTGCCACCTTCGTCGTTTGAGAACAGCGAAGATTCCTGGAAGCTGGTCATCGACTTTCCGTTCGACGAACCCGGTTACGGCCCTCGCGACGATCTCAGCAAGCTCCAGTCCTTCCGGCAGTCGCAGGTAGTTCCGCGCGTGGAGCCGCGACCGTTAGGGAGTGGTCGTTCTGAGAATCAAACACCGCTTCCTGACGGGCACGGCTCGGAAAGGCGTGGCGTGGAGCCGCGACCGTTAGGGAGTGGTGTTTCCGAACGAATCGCTCCACTCCCTCACGGGCGCGGCTCGGGAAATCGCCAGGCCAAGACGCTTTGCTGGATTCCGGCGTTCTTCAGTGAAGATGCTCAGCGTGACTTGGGAATGTTGGTGATCTTGGAACACATCCTGACCGGAGAGCGGTTCGGGCAATACTCGACTCAGCTATCACCACAGGACCGTCAGTCCGCCCGGTCGCTGTTGGAGAATCAACGCAGTGTGCTAAAGCAACGTGTGCTGAACCATCTCGAAGCGGCCTATGGACTGGATGCCTTGCTCGCCGGCTCGCTCGACACGGTGCATGAATTGGATTTGTCCGAGCGTTTCGTGGCGCTATGCGACGGGTTCGTGCCGCGCCCGCCCGTGGCCGCGAATCTTGGCCAAGCGATGACTCACTTGCTGAGCCAAGCGCTGGAGCATGAGTTTCCCGCCGCGCCGCATTTTGAAGCCGAGATCAAATCCACGCCTCTCAAGAAGGTCTTCGAGCAGATCATGCCGGCGACTCAATCGGCCGATGGACGTGTCGCCGTTGACCGGACATTGCGGCCCTTGATTCGGCAAATCGCCAATCCCTTGTTACTCGGTGAGATGGGGTTGGACGCAACGCACTTTGTGTTGGGACAACATTGGCGACAGCACTTTGCTCGCAAGGCGGCCGAGACGGGCAGCGCGATGAGCGTCTCCCAACTTCGCAAATGGTTCGACGATCCCAAGCCGATGGGCCTGCCGAAAGAAGCCCAGAATCTCGTGCTGCTCGTCTTCGCAGCGCAGACCAATCGCACGTTCTTTCTGCACAACGGCCCCTGTGAGGTCACACTGAGCAATGTGCCGGACCAGTGTGAACTTCACGAGCAGCGTTTGCCCGATGTGTCTCATTGGGAAGCCGCGGTCCAACGGGCCAGCAGCATCTTTGGCGCGACGATCTCACGCTTGTTGAACGCCAGCAATGTGAGCACTCTGGCCAGCGAGGCCAAACGACATGCCGCTCAAGCGAGACAAGCCTGTAAGAATTACTGTCAGCAGATCCGCGACCGAATGAACCTCTTCGAGCCGCGCCCGTCAGGAAGCGGTGCTACTTCCGACGAACAGAAGACACCGCTCCCTGACGGTCGCGGCTCGAAGATTTGGAATGCCGCTTCGAGTGACCGGCTGAAGACCGGTTTGGCGACATGGACGTTGATGGAATCGCTTCACAATGCCAATGGTGACGATGTCATTCGACTCTTGGCTGCCGCTGAGATCGCAACCAGCGAGACGGCAATGGGAGAATGCGCCGCCAAGGCCGCCGAGCTGGAAGGAAACCTGGAAACCGCCGGCTGGGAGATTTTCGACGCCATTCGAGACCTCACCGACGATCGTAGTACGGCCGCCACGGCGATCCTCACCGATGTTGGCAATGCACTGAGCAGTGATGAGCACGTTGTCGCCCTCGCTCCGGCGCTCAAGGCTGCTCACGCCAAGGCCGTGAGGCTGCTCACGAAACCGGCGGCCTCTCCGATTCCCACCGAGCCGCGACCGTTAGGGAGCGGTTCCTTCGAAGATCGTGGCATAGCCCCGCTTCCTGACGGGCGCGGCTCAATATCGGTAGGTCGCGGCTCGAAAAGACTTATCGCGGAAGGTAGCCAACAGAATCTAAACTTGGCGGCAGCACAGTCGGTGCTGGATCAACTCGGCAAGGACACAAAGGCCGGTCAGGCCGTCCGCATCAACGTCAGTTGGGTCATCGAAGAAGGGCCAGCCAAGTGACAGCGATGACTCCTACGTTCAGCCAAATCCGGGCGATGGTTCACGAGAAGCAGCCGACTCGGCCCTTGGGCATTCACACGGCTGGTCGGTGGACCAGCAACCCGATTCAAACCGATGGCGATCAGCGTTATTGCATTTATCAGTGCGATTCGCCGTTGGCGATGCGGTTAGCACTCCGCGAGACCATCGAGCCAAACGCGAAAAAGGTACTGGTGACGAACCTCGAAGACCGAGAGCTCGGCGACGACGTGCTCATGCGGTTGCATCGGCGGAAGCTGTACCCGATCGAAAACTGGCAGATCGTTCGTTCGCTGTTTCAAGCGTCCGCCGTCGATCCCCGGCTGACCAATGCTCACATGTCGTGGTTAGCCGACGCGCTGCTGGAGATCATCCCGTCAGACGGTTATCCCCCGGCTCGTGGCGGCTTCCTGGATTCGGAGACCGTGTGGTCCTGGCTGCTCAATCAACTGTTGGGTCTGGACGCGCAATTGCCCGACCTGACGACGTTGCTCAAGTGGTCCACGACTCCCGATGGGATCGCACGATTTCAACGACTGGCTCCGGCCTTGCGAGACGGCGCGATTGAGTGGCTCGGTGACCGTGCCGGCACTGTCGCAAAATTAGTGCTGCGATCGTTCGAGCATTTGGAGCGTCCGGATGCGGTCGCCATCGGACTGGCGGGGGGAGTTGTCTTTCATCGCTCTGCGGCTGGGCGACTGGATAAAGCGACGGGGAAATTTGAAGAACGATTCCTGGGAGGGCAAGCTCCCGATGACTCAATCATGGTGCGCTGGAACGCAGCCGCCACGGAAGTCGTTCGCTCTCTGCAACACACGGACGCTCGCTTGTATCGGCAGATTGTCCAGCGGGCTGACGACATCCTGCGTGAAGTCCAAGCCGACAACTTTGCGTACTTGAGCGAGACACTGCCGCTGAGCTTTGAGCAGCGATTGGCCAGCTTCGGCCAGAGACTGATCGATGCACTTCCGAGCCGCGACCGTCAGGGAGGGGATTCTTCGGGCCAGAGGGCACCGCTTCCTGACGGGCGCGGCTCGATCGAGAAACTGCGAGAGGCCCAGCAAGCGGTGCGAGCGCATGACCTGATTCATCGCGAGTCACGCTGCTGGGAGCGTGTGCAGATGGCCGTGCGATTGATGCGATGGCTTGCTGATCGCCGCTCGAAGAACCGCCGCCCACCTCGTTCTCTGGGAGAAGCGGCCACAGACCACCTGCGGGAAGGTGGGTATGTGGACTGGGCACGATTGGCCTTGCGAGCTGGCGATCCCGTGCGTGACTTGTCTGAGGCTTACACCGTACTCTTCAACGAAGTGACTCTTTGTCGCGAGGAGGATGCTCGCACTTTCGCCGAGCTGTTGAAGGATTGGACGGCCGCAGGTTCACAGAGCCAAGACGTCTTGCCCGTGGAGCAAATCCTCGAACAGATCGCCGCACCGTTGGCCGCCGCTGCGCCGGTCCTGGTCATCGTCATGGATGGCATGAGCGTCGCCGTCTGCCGCGAACTGCTGGCCGATGTCACTCGTCATGAGTGGATTGCGTTGTGCGAAGAAGGGCGAGCGGACGTTCGCCCCGGTCTTGCGATGATCCCCTCGGTCACTGAGGTTTCACGCACCAGCCTGCTCTGCGGACAACTCCGACAAGGATCGGCTAACGAGGAACGCATCGGGTTCGCTGAGCACCCAGCGCTATTGGCGAAGAGTAAAACTGGTTATCCGCCGATTCTGTTTCACAAAGCCTCTCTTCAAGACTCGCGTGAAGCGGTCCTGGCTGCGGACATTCGCCGGGAGATTGAATCTAGCCGTCGTCGTGTCGTCGGTGTGGTCGTCAATGCCGTGGACGATCATCTGCTGAAGGGCGATCAAATCGACGTCCGTTGGACACGCGATGAGATCAAAGTGCTTCCCATGCTGCTGCAAGAGGCACGTCAGGCAGGGCGACTCGTTGTGTTGATCAGCGATCATGGACATGTCTTGGATCATCAAACCGTTGGCCGACAGTGCGACGGTGGCGAACGCTGGCGGTTCGACGATGGGCAACCTGCCGCCGATGAAATCCAGTTTTCAGGAACGAGAGTGTTCGTCCTCGAGCCGCGACCGTCAGGGAGCGGTGAATTGAATTCGTCGCACAAAAGACCGCTTCCTGACGGGCGCGGCTCAACAATCATCGCCCCCTGGAGCGAGCGTGTGCGTTACGCCGGAAAGAAGAATGGCTATCACGGCGGAGTCTCGCCGCAGGAAATGGTGATTGCGATCTCGGTATTGACGGCGACAGAAGTCTGCCCTGATGGCTGGGACTTCGCCGCCGTGGATTTGCCAAGTTGGTGGCTCGATGATTCGTCGTCCGCGAGTGCTGCCAAGGTTGAGCCGGCACCGCGAAAGCCCAAGAAGAAATCTGGCGTTCTGTTTGATTTGGACGAATCGGAACAAGAGGGAACTCCGCTTCCTGACGGGCGCGGCTCCAGTAGCGGGTCGTCGCCAACTCCTTTGGAGCCGCGACCGTCAGGGAGTGGTGTCGTTGAACCGGCTCCGATCCCACTTTGGATTCGCAATTTGCTCGGCTCGGCAATCCTCACCGAGCAGAAACGACTCTGTGGACGTGCGATGCCGGCCGATGACAAGCTCGCCGAGTTTCTGGCAGCGCTCGACGGTCGAGGCGGCAAGATGACATCCCCGGCGCTCGCCAAGGCGCTACAACTTCCGGCCTTCCGGCTCAACAGTTTCGTGGCAGTCATGCAGCGCGTTCTGAATGTGGACGGCTACGGCGTGCTGCTGCGCGATCAGGCTTCCGATTCCGTCGAACTCAATCGCAGCCTGTTGTCGGAACAATTTGCGTTGGAGGAAGGACCATGAAAGTCAGCCCTCAACGCCGACAAGAAATCCTCGACGCCTTGCGCCGCGGGACCGTGCCGAAGAACAGCCTGGATGCGTTCGCGGTCGGCATGGAACGATTCGAAGAGTCGCTCGAACAGGAGTTGCAAAAGGTCGCCGCCGGGGGCGGGCAATTCAAAGCGGTGCGTGGCGATTACGGTTGCGGAAAGACCTTCTTCGCGCGATGGCTGGCGGAACGAGCGAAGAAGCTGGGGTTTGCGACAGCCGAAGTGCAAATCTCTGAGACAGAGACGCCACTGCATAAACTGGAGACCGTCTATCGTCGGCTGATGGAACGATTGGCAACCGCGGAAACTCCCGAAGGAGCATTGCAGAACGTCCTCAATGGTTGGTTCTTCACGCTGGAAGAGGACGTTCTGGCCGAGGGGACCATTGCGGCGGAAGACCATGTGGCGCTGTTGGCTCGCACCGATGAGCTTCTCGAACAGCGGTTGGCTCGCGTGACGAATACCGCTCCCACCTTCAGTGCCGTGCTGCGCGGATACCGTAAAGCGCAGGCAGCCGGCGACCAAGCTCTCGCGGACAGTCTCGTGGCATGGCTGGCCGGTCAGCCCAACGTGGCTGCGGCTGCTAAACGGTTTGCGGGTGTGAAGGGCGAAATCGACCATTTTGGAGCGCTCAACTTTTTGCAGGGACTGCTGACCGTGCTGCGCGATTCGGGACGGGCGGGCTTGCTGCTGGTGTTGGATGAGGTCGAAACAATTCAGCGTGTTCGCAGCGATGCTCGCGACAAGAGCCTGAACGCACTACGGCAACTCATCGACGAAGTTGATGCCGGTCGTTTTCCGGGGCTGATGCTGTTCATCACCGGGACACCGGCCTTTTTCGACGGACCTCAAGGCATTCAACGACTGGAACCGTTGGCTCAGCGATTGCATGTGGATTTTCAAACCGACGCGCGATTCGACAACCCGCGTGCCGTACAGATCCGGCTTCCAGCCTTCAATCTTGAGCGTCTCTGCCAAGTAGGTTGTAAGGTTCGTGACATCTTCCAAGTCCACGCTCAGGATTCGGATCGAATTCAAAACCTGTGTGACGACCAATACGTCCGAGACTTGGCGAGCGGCGTCGCTGGCAAGCTGGGTGGCAAGGTCGGTGTTGCCCCACGCATCTTCCTGAAGAAGCTGGTCGCCGATGTTCTCGACCGCATCGACCAATTCCCGGAATTCAATCCGCGACAACACTACGCCCTCACGATCTCCGAATCGGAACTCACCGCCGTCGAGCGGCAGGCGATGGGAGCGGCCAACGTGGATGAAATCGAGCTGTCGCTGTGAACCCATTCGATCAACTGCACCCGGCGCTGCAACATCACATCGTCAACAGTTTGGGTTGGCGTGAGCTGCGGCCATTTCAAGAGGCGGCGATCACGCCGCTCCTTGCGGGACAGCACCAAGTCATCTTGGCTCCCACGGCTGGCGGCAAAACCGAAGCAGCATTCTTTCCGATCATGTCCCGGATGCTGTCCACGGACTGGCGAGGATTGAGCGTCCTCTACATTTGTCCGATCAAGGCACTGCTCAACAACTTGGATTTGCGATTGCAGCGATACTGCTCGCTGGTGGGCCGGCGAGCCGCACTGTGGCATGGCGATGTCGGCCCCTCTGATCGACGTCGCATTCTTCGAGACCCGCCGGATTGCCTGCTGACGACGCCAGAATCTCTCGAAGCGATGCTGGTCTCGCCTCGAATTGACCGCCGCCGGCTATTTGCGGACGTGAGGGTCGTCATCATCGACGAGATTCACGCGTTTGCAGGCGACGATCGCGGTTGGCATCTACTGGCAGTGCTCGAACGCATTACCCGATTTGCTGGCCGCGAACTGCAACGAATCGGCCTGTCGGCCACCGTTGGAAATCCGGAGCGACTACTGGAAT
>JAYVQJ010001115.1:0-3788 GCA_043777235.1 Planctomycetia bacterium | reverse complement strand
CCGAACTTGGTCGGCATTTTTCGTCCTCGTGTTGTGCTATGCCCACCGTGACGCCGACGGTCTCGATTTACCGCTGAGCATGTTTCGTGACGGGAACCGGCGATACATCGGTGCGATCCTGTTTCTGCTGCTGGGAGTGATCGGTGCCATTCAGATCCGAAAACTCTTGAGCCTGCGGGGCTATGTCGGTGTCTGCACTTTGAGTTTCGCGTTCGTGCTGCTGTCGATCGTGGCGCTCACGCCGTCGTTCGATTCCCTTCATCACTTGTGTGCCGGTGGGCTGCTGAGCCTCATCGGTTTCTACTACACGATGTGGCTGAATTTGGAGAAGCCGAACTGGCTCTGGCCACACATTCTGCTGACCGCGGTCATCCTGTGCGGTGCGGTCTTCGGCGTGTATGGGTTCTGGCAGAAGGGATTCATTCTCTACACGCTGTTGCTGATCAACGTGCAATACTCGTTCTTGAAGCACATCTCACCGGCCATTGGTGTGCAATACACGCTGTATCCCGTCTCCGGCAAACAGTTGCCGCCTCGCCAAACGGTTTATCGCTTGGACCGTGAATTCTTCGAAAACCGTTGTGATGAGCCGTGACGCCACTTCGTGGGATGGGCACTCTCGCCCGTCCTTGGTGTTTCGAAGAGAGGACGGGCAAGAGTGCCCATCCTACAGCGGAAGCGAAGTCCTAAACCTCCGGCAACACCCACGGCTTGCGCCATTCGGGGCGGCCACGCAGAGCGTTGGCTTCGGCGTCGCCGACGAAGGTTTCGGTTGCGGCGTCGAGCGTCAGCTTGCGGCCGACTCGCGCGGAGATGTTGCCGGCGTGACAGAGCACCGATGCCGGATGACCGATCGTTTCCAGGTCGCAGTACGGTTTCGCTCGCGACTTGATGCACTCGATGAAGTTTTGGACGTGCGGGCCTTCGTGGCTGTCCCCTTCAGCCTTGGCAATCACTTCGCCTTTCGGGCTGTAGGCAATCCAGCGCGTGTTGCCGAGCACAATGTAGCCTTGATCGCCGAACAACGCGGAGCCTTCCGATTCGCCGAGGTAGTTGTACGGAGCCCAGACGCGCATCTCGTAGGTCAGCAGCTTCGGGTGCTTGCCGTCCTTGACGTTGCCGGAGCCGAATTCGTAGTTGACCTGCATCGTGTCCGGAAACTCTTGAGCGTCGTTGAAGTACCACTTGCCGCCGTTCGCGAAGACTGACGTCGGTAGGCCGAGCGGTTCGTCCTTCTGCACCTCGCACGCCGCTGCGAGCACTGCGACCGCCATGTCCAACCGATGCACGCCGTCGTTGCCGAGATCGCCCGTGCCGTAGTCGTACAGCCAACGCCAACGACCGTGAAACCGATTGATGTTGAACGGCCGCTTCGGAGCCGGCCCCATCCACATCTCGTAATCGACGCCGGCCGGCGGAGTCCCGTCAGGCGGAAAACCGATCGGCCCTTGCTTGGAACTCTCCCACGCCTTCGCCACGACGCAGCGGCCGAGCTTTCCCGTCTTCACAAATTCAATCGCCGACTGCATTCGCGTGGTCGAGCGATGCTGCGAGCCCATCTGCACGACGCGCTTGTGCTTCTTCATCGCCGCGACCATCCGCATCCCTTCGACGATGTTGTGGCTGTCCGGCTTCTCGACATACACGTCCTTCCCCGCCTGACACGCCAAGATGGTCGGGATTGCGTGCCAATGATCCGGCGTCCCAATCACGATCGCGTCGATCGACTTGTCGTCGATCAATTTCCGAAAGTCCGACTCGCCGCGCGGCTTCTTACCCTGCAACTTCTCCGCGCTGTCCAATCCTTTCGGCAACTTGTTGGCATCCAGGTCCGCAATCGCGACGACCTCGACCGATTTGTTCGCCGCGAACGACGCAATGAGCGAAGCCGCTCGCCCGCCGGCACCCATGATGCCAACTCGCACCCGCTCGCTGGCCTGAGCCTTCGCGACTTGGCCGGCTTGAGCCAGCAAAACTCCAGTGCCAACTGCCGAGACGGCACCTTGCAGAAATGAACGTCGAGATTCGGAACTCATGAGCATCCCTTTCGTGTCGCGAGGCTGTCCTGGTGCCGCAGTTCGACGTTCGGCAACGCCGCTCGTTCGATCAGCCGCTGTCCGTCTTGAATCTGCCGAGCCGAAAGGTCGATGCCCAGGAACGTCGCCTCCGGAAACTGATCCGCCATCGGCAGCAAGTTCCCGCCGCTGGCGCACCCCAATTCGAGCACTCGCGCCCGCTCGATGCCCGGCGGAGACATCCCGTGCAACGTTGCGATCACCGCCAACCGATCCGGATGCGACTGCCGAAACGGATGGCTCTTGTACGGAACGCGGTCATACGAATTCGTGGCAACCGTTTGATTGTTCGGCATCAGTCAGCCCAATTGACAACGCGGAGTCCGGGAATGAGTCGAAAATGGCGCAGGTTGCGAGTGACGAGAGTCGCCTTGTGCGCAAGCGCGATGCTGGCGATGAGCAAATCCGCTCGACCGATTTTTCGCAACGATTTCTGTTCGCGCAGCCGATCAAACTCGCGAGCAGATGCGGTTTCAATCGAAACGATGGGCACGTCTTGCAGTTTCTCTTCGGCTTCGTCCAAGCGGTGTTGCGCCACTTGCAATTTCGCACCGTTGGCGGCCTTCAACACGGAATCAAATCGCCCGCGCAGGAGTTCCAGACGCGTCACGATGGAAATGGCAATGTCATTTTCCGCCGCATCAAGCCGTTGTTGGACTTTCACATGTCCCATCATCAGTAACGTCAGAGTGTCGGTATCCAGCAACGTCACGAGGAAGTCTCCTCGGCTGAGCGGCCACGATGCCGATAGATTTCCGCCAACATCGGCTCGACGGAGGGATCTTCGTTCCATGCGCCAGCGAGCGACTGAAACGCACTCTTGCCTGTTTTTACTTTCGGCGTCATCAGCCACTGTTGAATTGCGGACTTGAGAATTCGCCAAGCGTTGCCGACGTGCCGAGCCGGAAGATTTTGTTCGGTGATCGCGGCCAGAACGTCAGTCTCCCTCACACGCAGGTACTTGGCCGCTTCCGCCAACGTCAACACATCGACGGTCCCATTCGCGGAACGAGCCGGCTTCGTGTTGCCACGCTCAGATTTCGCGCGGGCCTTCAAAATCGGTTTGGTCGCAGTGGCTGGCATGATCGCAACTCCTTGACATGAGACGGTGGCATTGTAATGGCCAGCCAACCAGTTCGTAGTCCTGGAATGCGGCCCCTTACGAACTGTCGCCGATGATTCGAACGTCGTTCGGACGCCTACGTCCGAACGAATGACCGGACATAGGCATCCGGTCTACCAACAGAAGAGGCGTGTACCATGCACGTCTCTGGCTGAGAAAGCCGCCTACGCTTGGGCCACGTTCGGCCGTTGGGGGTCGAGGACTTTGCTGATGAATCGCTTTTGGAAACGGTCGAGGAGCGTGGGGAGCCCTTCGCGGAGTTCCAGGTCGCGCTCTGCGGAGTACAGGCCGAAGAGGTCGTAGAACACGACTTCCGCTCCGTCGTCGGGCCGAGTCCAGCGGCCGAACTCGGACGGGTTGGCCAACAGCATCAGGCAGGACATTTTTGTGTTGGGAGCAAACGGCTCCGGCGGCTCGTCGTTGGCGATGATCGTGTACGGCCCAGGGCCAGCGCGCTTTAGGGGTTTTGGGTAGCTTGCGCAATAAGTGTGTTGATGCTATTGGTTCTCTGTGTTGAATTGTCATTCGCAACGCAGGGAGCATGACGTGGTGAGGGAGCCGATTCAGATTGGGTTAGAGAGTGTGATGCG
>JAYVQJ010001114.1:0-3792 GCA_043777235.1 Planctomycetia bacterium | reverse complement strand
CGAGCGCTCGTTCGACGCGACTCGCAACAAAACGTTCTGGAGCGCCCGCCCTCGCTCACGCTTCGGGTTAGTGTGGGCCGCTCACCTTGTGTCATTCTCGGCCGCGCGAGGTATAACTCAACCGTTCTTGAAGGGAAGGCTTCGTCAAGCCGAAGCACTCCAAGGATTACTCCGCGTTGCGAGTGAACTCGTGGAAAAGTTCGAGCAACCGCTTGGTGATCGGACCGGGTTTGCCATCGCCGATCTTGCGGCCGTCGAGACTCACGACCGGAACAACTTCAGCGGCCGTTCCGGTGAGGAACATCTCATTGGCGACGTACAGATCGTGGCGGATCAGCGTCGTCTCTTGAGTCGGGATGCCCGCCTCACGAGCCAACTTCAGCACCGCATTGCGCGTGATCCCTTCCAGGATTCCCGCGTCCGGCGACGGAGTCTTCAGCACTCCGTTTTTCAGAATGAAAATGTTGTCGCCAGTGCATTCCGCGACCTCGCCCTTGTGGTTGAGCATCAACGCTTCGACGGTCCCGGCGTCGGTCCCTTCGATCTTGGCCAAGATGTTGTTGAGGTAGTTCAACGACTTGATCCGCGCCGGACACGCGGCCGGATGATTGCGGATCGTGCTGGCCGTGATCAGGTGCATTCCGTTTTCGTAAATCTCGGCCGGGTAGAGCGAGATCGTATCGGCGATGATGATGACTTGCGGATCGCTTGTCCGGCGGATGTCCAAGCCCAACGATCCCGCGCCGCGAGTCACGACCAGTCGGACATAACCGTTGTCGAGACCGTTCGCGGCGACGGTGTCCTTCGTCGCTTGGATCATGGCGGCCGGCGACATCGGGATCTCGAGCCGGATCGCCTTCGCGCTCTCGTACAGCCGGTCGATGTGCTCTTTCAGCAGGAACACTTTGCCGCCGTAGACGCGGATTCCTTCAAAGACTCCGTCGCCGTACAGCAGACCGTGATCGAACACGCTGACCACCGCTTGCTCTTTGCCGACAAGCTGGCCATTCAGAAAAATCTTCATCGTCATGCACCTGTCCAGTTTTGGTTTTGCCACGAGATTGTGGGCGGGCGAAGTTAGAAACCGGCCGAACGAATTGAAAGCCCGCGCTCGTTGGTTGCATGAGGTGAGTACGTGCCTTGAACTAAGGTGAGTGAAGAATTCCTCGGACGCAACTCTGTGTGTTCGATGGCCAGTCATCGACAATCCAAAGCGACTGGCATCCGTTCAGAATGCGATTGATTTTCAACCATTTCCGGTGCTCTTCGCGGCACTGCGACCACCGGCTACTGTCTGCGATCCTTTGGGAGACACCGCAGTTCGTGTTCAAATCCCCGGTCAGCCACACCTCGTATTTCGGCACCACCAGACAAGAGTCATGCCTGAACCTCACTCATCACGCGGCGAACTGATTTTGCTCGGCACCGGCACCAGCGTCGGTGTGCCGATGATCGGTTGTGACTGCGCGGTCTGCACGTCGTCAAATCCGAAGAATCATCGGACGCGCACTGGTGTCGCGGTCAACACGGCTCGCGGCACGTTCGTGATCGACACGCCGCCAGAACTGCGGCTGCAATTGGTGCGTGAGAAAGTCCGGCTGATTGAAGCCGCCGTCTTCACCCACGCGCACGCCGATCACATCTTCGGACTCGACGATCTGCGGACGAGCGGTTGGAAATTGTCACACCCGATCCCGCTGTTCTGCGAAGAGCCAGTCGAACGGCAACTCCGTTCGGCATTCGGCTACGCCTTCGAGATTCCGCATCAAGACCTGCATCCGGGTGCGATTCCCAAGCTGGAGTTTCAGCGCATCGGCCTCGATCCGTTCGAAGTGCTCGGTCAACGAGTGCAACCAATACGGTTGCTGCACGGCCGATTGCCGGTGCTCGGTTTTCGGATCAACGACGTCGCGTTCTGCACCGACGTCAGCCGCATCCCCGATGAGAGTTGGCCGCTGCTCGAAGGTTTGGATGTGTTGATCCTCGACGCCTTGCAGGACAATCCGCATCCGACGCACTTTGGAGTTGCTCAAAGTCTGGAGGTCGTCGAACGAGTCCGCCCACGCCGCGCGTTCTTCACGCACGTCTCGCACAAGCTCGATTACGACGCGACGAATGCTCGCCTGCCAGCCGGCGTCGAGTTGGCCTACGACGGGCTGCGAGTTCCGTTCTGAACCGCGCCACGCTGAGCATTTCGCTGACGGGCCGAGCGGGATACGTTGCTGTCACTATGTCGAACCCACCCGACCCCACGGTTGCCGAACTTTTCAATCTCTCCGGCCAAGTCGCCTTGATCACTGGCGGCTGCGGGCATCTGGGGACCGCGATGTCGCGAGCACTCGCCGAGGCGGGTGCGTCCGTCGTGCTCACCAGCCGCGAGGCCGACAAAGCCATCGCCGCCGCGAGTCGATTGCCGGTGGTCGGAGATGCGAAGCACTTCGGCATCGCACTCGATCACATGCAGCCGGAGACGTTGAAGGCGAGCCTCGACGAAGCGACTTCGCTCGCTGGTCCGATCGACGTGCTGGTCAACAACGGTCACGAAGCGTTGCCGGCCGATTGGACCGACGTGACTCCCGAACAATTCTCGCGGCACCTCGCGAACGCCACCGGTTACTTCGAACTGTCCCGCATGGTTCGCCAACAAGCGGTCGATCGCGCCGCCGCCGCGAGCATCATCCTGCTCGGTTCGATGTACGGCGTGGTTGGTTCGTACCCCGAAGCCTACGCCGGCGTCTGCATCGCCAGCCCGGTCGCGTATCACGCTCTGAAAGGTGGCATCGTCCACATGACTCGGCATCTCGCGGTCTATTGGGCGAAGGACTGCGTGCGAGTCAACTGCCTCAGCCCCGGCCCGTTCCCGACCGCGAAAGCTCCCGCCGAGATGGTTCGCCGCTTGACCGAAAAAAGTCCAATGGGACGCATGGGCGAAGCCTCGGAACTCAAGGGAGCGATCGTGTTCCTCGCCAGCGATGCCAGCAGTTACATGACCGGCCAAAACCTGATCATCGACGGCGGCTGGACCGCTTGGTGAACGTAGCCGTCTCGCTCCGCGAGACGAAAGCCGAATGGGCAACAGACGACAAATTTGGAGCACGCCATGAAACTTCAAAACCGCATTGCTCTCGTCACCGGAGCCGCTCGCGGGATCGGCCGCGGCTGTGCGTTGGAACTGGCTCGCGCCGGTGCGGACATCGCGATCAATGACCGTCAGCCCTCAGAGAACACGTCGTCGCTGATTGCCGAGATTGAATCGCTCGGTCGCCGCGCGGTGCTTGTCGATGGCGATTCGTTCGAGCGAGCCTCGTGCGAAGACATCGTGCGGCGAGCACTCACTGCATTCGGACGCATCGACATCTTGGTCAGCAATCCGGCATTCTCGCGGCGCGGCGACTTTCTCGACTACGACCCGGAGATTTTCGACAAGACACTGCGAGGCACGTTGACTGCCGGATTTCATATCAGCCAATTCGTGGCGCGGCACATGGTCGAACGAGGTGGTGGCGGAAAGATTGTGTTCATTTCGAGCGTCCATTCGCGGCGGCCGTACGCTCGCGCGGTCGCCTACAACGCCGCGAAGGCTGGCTTGAATCACATGGCCTTCACGATCGCCGCCGAATTGATTGGGCACCGCATCAACGTCAACGTCATCGAACCCGGATGGATCGACACCCCCGGCGAGCACGAAACCTTCGGCGACAAAATGCTCGCCGAAGAAGGAGCAAAGTTGCCGTGGGGCCGTATCGGTCAACCAGCAGACATCGGCCGAGCGGCAACGTTCTTGTGCTCCGA
>JAYVQJ010001113.1:0-3802 GCA_043777235.1 Planctomycetia bacterium | reverse complement strand
GGCAAGCTCACGATCAACGTCCCGAAGGAACGCCGAGCCAATCAGACGCGGCTCGAAGTCCGCTACTCGCCGACGCTGGCCGGGGCGATGGTCGATGCGCTGCCGTATCTCGTGGATTACCCGTATGGCTGCACCGAGCAAACGCTCAACCGATTTGTGCCGACGGTCGTCACGCAACGCATCCTGCGAAACATGGGGCTTGACCTGAAGGCGATCCAACAGAAGCGGACGAATTTGAACGCTCAGGAAATCGGCGACGACATCGAACGTGCGAAAGGCTGGAAACGCTTCGACCGCAATCCGGTCTTCGACGAAGCCGAAGTCACCGCGATGGTGAAGAGCGGCCTCGAACGGCTGACCGAGATGCAATGCAGCGACGGCGGCTGGGGCTGGTTCTCCGGCTGGGGCGAGCACTCATACCCGCACACGACAGCCGTCGTTGTTCACGGCCTGCAGATCGCTCGCGAGAACGACGTCGCCATCGTCCCCGGCGTGGTGGAACGCGGCATCGAATGGCTCAAGCGGTATCAGGCGAGCGAGGTCGCGAAGCTCAAGAATTTCCCAACCAAGACCAATCCCTGGAAGGAACACGCCGACGCGCTTGACGCCTTCGTCTACATGGTGCTCGTCGATGCCGATCACGCTAACGCCGACATGCTCGAATTCCTGTACCGCGACCGAGTGCAACTGCCGGTCTATGCCAAGGCGTTGTTCGGCCTCGCTCTGCACAAGCAGAAGCAAGCCGACAAACTGGCAATGATCCTCAAGAACATCGAGCAGTTCCTCGTCCAAGACGACGAGAACCAAACCGCGTATCTCAAGCTGCCAGAGAACAATTCCTGGTGGTCCTGGTACGGCAGCGATATCGAAGCCAATGCCTACTACCTGAAGTTGCTGAGCCGCGTCGATGCGAAAGACGAACGAGCGTCTCGCCTCGTGAAATACCTGCTCAACAACCGCAAACACGCGACCTACTGGAACAGCACGCGGGACTCCGCCATCTGCATCGAAGCGATGGCCGAGTACCTCAAAGCCAGCGGCGAGGACAAACCGAATCTGCTGGTCGAAGTTCTGATCGACGGCGAACTGAAACAGACCGTCGAGATCACTCCAGAAACGCTGTTCGGCTTCAACAACAAATTCGTGATCGAAGGCGAAGCGCTGGCGGCCGGCGAACACACGATCGAGTTGCGGAAGAAGCCGCTTGGCAAACAACCAATAGCCAATAACCAACAACCAATGACCAATCCTCTGAATCCACTCTACTTCAACGCCTATCTCACCAACTTCACCCTCGAAGATCACATCACGAAGGCCGGCCTCGAAGTGAAGGTGAACCGTAAGTACTACAAACTCACGCCGGTCGAGAAGAAGGTGAACGTCGCCGGCTCGCGCGGACAGGTCGTCAGCCAGAAGGTCGAGAAATACGAACGGGCCGAACTGGCGAACCTCGACACGCTCAAGAGCGGCGACCTTGTTGAAGTCGAATTGGAGATCGACAGCAAGAACGACTACGAGTACCTGCTGTTTGAAGACCCGAAGGCCAGCGGCTTCGAGCCGGTCGAAGTCCGCAGCGGCTACAACGGCAACGAGATGCACGCCTACGTCGAGTTCCGCGACGAGCGTGTCGCCTTCTTCGTCCGCGCCTTGGCCCGTGGCCAGCACAGCCTTTCGTATCGCCTGCGAGCGGAAATCCCCGGCAAGTTCAGTGCTCTCCCGACAAAGGCATCGGCGATGTACGCCCCAGAGTTGAAAGCCAACTCCGACGAGATCAAGCTGGCGATCGAGGATTGAAATGGAATCTGTCTTGAAATCATTCTGACCCATCATTCTGCCAACCGCATTTTGGCAGAATGATGGAGGCAGAATGAAGAAGACAACGGACGGGGCGACAACATGATTCGTCGAGTACGTGTCTGGACGTGGTTGACTCTCATTGGATTGCTGGGTTTCTCGCCGTCGCTCGCGGCGGATGACTTGCCGGGTTCTGAGGCGACGGGCCGGCAAGGAGCGGTGAGCGCGGGGGGTGCCGAAGCTGTTGCGGCGGGGTTGGAGATTCTCAAGCGAGGCGGGAATGCCGCTGACTCGGCGGCGGCAACGATCTTGGCATTGAGCGTCACCGATTCGGGCGGGTTCTGTTTCGGCGGCGAGGTGCCGATTCTGGTTTATGACGCTCGGCGAAAAGTGGTCGAGGTGCTCGCGGGGCAAGGGGTCGCGCCGCGATTGGCGACGCGCGAACACTTTGCCAAACGCGGAGGGATTCCAGCGACAGGACTCGAATCGGCTGCGGTGCCGGCGGCGTTCGATGCGGTGGTGACGTTGCTCGATCGTTACGGCACGCTGCGATTGGCCGATGTCGCTGAGCCGACCTTGCGGTTGCTCGATCGCGCGAAGGTGGAATGGCATCCGCTGCTGGCTCGCTCGTTGCGGCGATTGATCGCGGCGGAAGCGGAAGGGGGCGGCGATCGGAGTCGCGGGCTGCGTTTGGCGAGCGACTATTTTTATCGCGGGCCGCTCGCTCGCGAATTGGCCAAGTGGTGCGAGCAGCAGGGCGGGTTGATTCGCTACGAGGATCTCGCCACGCATGTGACTCGCATTGAGGAACCGCTCTCCGTCGATTACCGAGGTCACACGGTTTTCAAATGCGGGGTTTGGACGCAAGGGCCCTACTTGCTGCAAACGTTGCGATTGCTGGAAGGCTTCGACCTGGCTGCGATGGGACACAACCAGACGGAAACGATTCACGTCACGCTCGAAGCGATGAAGTTGGCTCTCGCCGATCGCGACGTGTACTACGCCGATCCGCTGTTCGTGGATGTGCCCATCGAAGCGCTGTTGTCGAAGTCGTATGCCAGCCAGCGCCGAGCGCTGATCGACCGCGAACATGCGTCGCTCGAACAACGCCCGGGCGATCCGCGCCGAGGCGGAGCGTTGCTGCCTGACATCGAGAAGCGAAAGGGACTCGGCGGTCCCGTGCATGACACGACGACGTGCGCGACGGCCGATCGTTGGGGCAATGTTGTCGTCGCGACTCCCAGTGGTTGGAGCGGTGTGCAAGCCGGCGATACCGGCATCTGGTTGGGGACGCGACTGCAAAGCTTCAACACCTGGGAAGGACATCCCAACTGCATCGCACCGGGGAAGCGGCCGCGCATCACGTTGACACCGACGTTGGTTCTCAAAGACGCGAAGCCCGTGTTGGCCGTCAGCGTCGCCGGTGGAGACGGCCAAGATCAAGCGGGTTTGCAAGCGGTGTTGAACCAGATTGAATTCGGCCTGTCGGCATCTGAGTCGATGAAAGCCGTGCGATTCGGAACCAATCATCATTTGGGATCGTTCCGCCAAACGTCTCCCGTGCTGGGAAGCCTGCTGATTCATGCCGATGCTCCGCCAACCACCATCACCGCGTTGGAGCGGTTGGGACACAAGGTCCAAGCAAGCTCCGGCGCGCTGTGGGCTCCCAGTGTGATTCACATTGACCCCGCAGGTCATTTCGATGCTGCTGGTGATGCCCGATCCGGACGTCATGCCGCGGCGTTTTAGGATGGGTGGTGCCAGGTCTTCAAATTTCGGAGGCTCTTCCGGTGTTCCGGGGAGGGAAGTTTCAAAGCCACGGATGAAACACGGATTGAACACGGATTGAACACGGATTGAACACGGATCAGGACAACGAACAAGGCCAAGAAGAATCGAGTGAGGTCACGGAACGGGGGTGCGTAACGCTTTCTAATACCGATCGCAGAAAATAACTGCGCTGTGTGAAGCGCTCGGCTCATCACGCGGAGCGATGATGGCTACGTAG
>JAYVQJ010001112.1:0-3802 GCA_043777235.1 Planctomycetia bacterium | reverse complement strand
GAGCCATTTCCGGTTCATAGTTTCCCGCCGGTTCGTGGGGTTCTTGGTTATCAAAACTTCCGCTGGAGTCGTTGTGCTGAGACGGTGCATTCGCAGATCCCCGTCCGCCAGCACCAGCACCAGCACCATCTTGGCGATTGCCGAGCATGGTCATCCCTTCGGCGACCACTTTGAGTTTGCTGCGTTTCTGGCCGGATTCTTTGTCGTCCCATTGGTCGAGCTGCAACCGGCCTTCAATCAAAACTTGCCGGCCCTTCGCCAAGTATTCGCCGGCAATCTCCGCCGTGCGGCCCCACAGCGTGACGTCAACGAACGTCACTTCTTCTTTTCGCTGATTTGAGCTCTTGTCGGTCCAGGAGTGATTGACCGCCAGACCGATATCCGAAACCGCCATCCCGCCGGGCGTGTATCGCACCTGCGGATCGCGAGTCAAATTACCAACCAGAATGACCTTGTTGAAACTGGCCATGATGGCCCTCCGCCTCTCGTCTTGAACGGATAAGTGGCTCGACCTAGCTAACTGGCCGATGCCGATCGTTTCTACTCGACATCTTCCAAAGCGTCGATCGCCTCGACGGGAACCTCTTCCTCACGGCCGCGTCGCATCGGTCGTGGTGCTTCGTCCACGTTCTCAACGTGCCGGAAGGTTCCTTCCTTGCCACTGAGCGCGTTGACCATCGCGTCGAAGAGCACTTTCGGATGCTTCAGAACCATGTGCCGCAGAATGCTTTCGCTCAGATGCACTTGGCGAGTGACTTCGGTCAGGCCGCTTGCGGGCATGGTGAAATACGTCAACAGATGCAGGCCCTTCTTGTGGCCCTTCACCGGATACGCCAATTTGCCATCGGCCCACGGACGGTGAGCAACGATGGTCGCGCCGGATTTTTGCAGGATTTCCAGCACGTGATTCGTGGTGTTGTCCGGGCCAGCGGCGTACTTGCCGCTGTCCAACAAAAACATGCCTTCGTACAGGTTCTGAGCCAAGTCAAAACTCCCATGCTCTTCAGCAGAAACAAACTCCGACGCTTGCACTTCGGAAAGGGGCGAGTTTTTAACGTCTTGGCCGGGATTTGCAACGGACGGAATCGACGAGTTTTCGCTGGAACGCTGCCGAAGTAGCTCGATTGACTCGGCTGGCGAAGAGCAATTTCAACGAGTTGAGTTTTTGAGATCGGTCGCTTATGAAGGCGAGGCTCGCTGAAACATTGTTTTCGAGGAGGCTATTCGTGGCGACGACCAAACGGAGTGACTCATTGACGTTGTGGGATCGGCTCTCGCGGCTGAATTTTGAGCAGGCCAGCAAGCTTCTGGGGCCAAACGCCAAAAAGCTCATCATGCGAGGAGCCGGTGCGTGGGAACTGAATGTCTCGGAACACGTGTGCCTGAGCGAAAGCCAGTTTCGCTTGAAATTCCCCACGGAATCCGAAGAAGAGGATTCGCCGGTCGTCACGATCCGCCTGCGAGACGATGCTCGCCAGCGGTTGTTCTGGAGATGCTCGCACTGCGATGACCCGTGCTTGCATGTCGGAGCTGCGCTCTCCGTGCTGTTGGAGCAAAAGATCGAGTTGGGCTTGGCCGCCGCACCCTCGAACGATGTGCCGATTGAATCGCTCAACGAGCGTCAGCTTGTCGAGCGAGCGATCCAGGATCGGCGCGACCGATCGCGCGCCGAGCGGATGCAGCTCAAGGCCAGCGACAAGGACGATCCGTGGTCCGACTACTTGGTCACGAGCACGTTGTCCGGCAAGACGTATCGAGTCGCGCTGCGCGGATTGGCAATCGGGCAAGCGTTTTGTTCGTGTCCCGACTTCCGCACGAATACGCTGGGCACTTGCAAGCATGTGATGAAGGTGCAGCAAACGGTGCGACGCCGGTTTGATGCACAGCAGTTGAAGCGATTGTTCCGTCCGAAAGGACTGGCGGTCTTCGTGCAGTACGGCGATGAGTTGTCGTTGCGCTGGGAGGTGCCCTCGAAATTGGCGGACGAAGTCGCCGCCGTGGTAGGACGGGCACTCCTACCCGTCTCCTCAAACCAGAAAGACAGGCAAGAGTGCCCATCCTCCGACATCACTGACGTCGCTGGATTGGTCAAGCAGATTGCTAAGCTCGAGCAACTCGGTCATACGGTCACGGTCTACCCCGATGCCGAAGACCTGATTCAGCGACGCCTGCACGAAACTCACATCGCCGCGCGGATGGCGGAGATTCGCCGCGACCCGGCCGCGCATCCGCTGCACGACACGCTGCTCAAGGCGAAGCTGTTGCCGTATCAAATGGACGGCATCGCGTTCGCCGTCGGAGCGGGTCGAGCAGTCCTGGCGGACGACATGGGGCTTGGCAAAACGATTCAAGGGATCGGTGTTGCGGAGTTGCTCGCGCGAGAGGTCGGCATCAAGAAGGTGCTTGTCGTGTGCCCGGCTTCTTTGAAGTCACAGTGGCGAAGTGAGATTCACCGCTTCTGTGATCGCGACGTGCAGCTCATCACCGGCCGTGTTTCCGAGCGGCTGCCGCAGTACCGCAGCGAGTGTTTCTTCACCGTCTGCAACTACGAGCAAGTCTTGCGCGACATCCAAGCCATCGAAACCGTGCCGTGGGATTTGATCGTGCTCGACGAAGGCCAGCGGATCAAGAACTGGGAAGCGAAGACCACGCAAGTCGTCAAAAGCCTGCGCTCACGATTCGCGCTCGTGCTCTCCGGTACGCCGCTGGAGAACCGGCTCGAAGACCTGTACTCGGTCGCCACGTTCATCGACGCGCGACGGCTCGGCCCGGTGTTTCGATTCTTTCACCGGCACCGCATCGTGGACGAGGACGGCAAAGTCATCGGCTACAAAAACCTCGACCAACTGCGTGAAACCTTGAAGCCCGTGCTGCTCCGCCGCACGCGCGAATCGGTCAAGCTGCAAGTCCCGCCGCGCACCGACGAATACCTCCGCATCCCGCCGACCGATGAGCAACTCGAACTGCACAACGGCTTCTTGAATATCGTCGCCCAAATCGTCCGCAAGCCGTTCATCAGCGAGATGGATTTGCTCCGACTGCGACAAGCGCTGCTGATGTGCCGCTTGTCGGCCAACAGCACGTTCCTGGTCAACAAGCAGAAGCCGGCGTTCTCGTCCAAACTGGAACGACTCGCCGAGTTATTCGATCAACTCTTCGAGGAACCGGATCGCAAAGTCGTGCTGTTCTCCGAATGGACCGGGATGCTCGACCTGATCGAGCCGCTGCTGAAATCGCGCAAGCTGCCATTCGCGAGACTCGACGGTTCGGTCCCGCAAGCCAAGCGAGCCGCGTTGGTCCACGAATTCCAAACGAACGCCGACTGCAAGCTGTTCCTGACGACAAACGCCGGCTCAACGGGTTTGAATCTGCAAGCCGCGAACACGGTCATCAACGTGGACCTGCCGTGGAACCCCGCCGTCCTCGATCAGCGCATCGCCCGCGCGCACCGCATGGGTCAATCGCGTCCCGTGCAAGTCTTCATCCTCATCACCGAAGGTACGCTGGAAGAGAGTCTGCTCGCGACGATTATGAACAAGCGAGATTTGGCCCTCGCCGCGCTCGACGCCGATTCCGACGTCAACGAAATCCAAATGAAGTCGAACAGCGACGACTTGAAGAAGCGGCTGGAAATCCTGCTCGGCGCGAAAGCCGACGCGCCGGTCGATGAATCGCAGAAGCTGGACCGCGTGACGGAATGTAGCCCGATTTCGCCGAAATCGGGTTCGGCAAGCGACAGCTTGCCGGCAGATACGAATGACGTTCAGCGCGAACGCCGCGAACGAGTCGCCGCCGCCGGAGG
>JAYVQJ010001111.1:0-3803 GCA_043777235.1 Planctomycetia bacterium | reverse complement strand
CAGAGCTTAAAAAGCGTTACGCACCTCCGTTCCGTGACCTCACTCGATTCTTCTTGGCCTTGTTCGCTGTCCTGATCCGTGTTCAATCCGTGTTTCCTCCGTGGCTTTGAAACTTGCCTCCCCGGAACACCGGAAGAGTCAAACTGAAAACGGCATTCGGCTCACGGCTAACGGCCGGCTGAAGGCTGTTATCCCAAACCCTGCGGTTCGTGGACCGGGCCGCTACAATCCGCCGCCGATTCGCACCTCTCAAAAACGAAAGGCCGTCCGATGACACCGCTTTCTCGTCGTGAGTTCACGCAAGCCGCGTTTGGTTCGTTGCTGGGGTATTCGCTGCTCGAAACGTTGTTCAAGCAAGATGCGTTCGCGGCGGAGGTCAAGCCGCTGGCGATTGAGTGGCTCAAGCAGGTCAACTCACTGGCGGCGGATGTGCAAGGGCAGAAGCTCAAGCAAGTCGATTGGCAGAAGCAGATCGAAGCGTTGTTTCAGAAGATCGATCCGGACGACGTACTCCCGCTGATTGACTTCGATGCGCTGACGAAAGACTTGAAGTTTGTCGACAACGGAGCCAACAGCTTGCGGCCGAAGTTCCCGAAGGTCGAAGGCTTGCCGACCGAGTACGTCTTCGGCCGGCAGATCTTCGCGTTGAAGAAAGGCCGCTCGGTCGTGCCGCACGGGCACGACAACATGGCGACCGCGTTCCTGATTCTGAAGGGGGACTTTCACGGCCGGCTGTACGACCGCGTGAAGGACGAGGAATCGCACATCCTCATCAAGCCGACGACTGACCGCGAGTTTCATCGTGGCGAAGCGTCGTCGATCTCGGATCACAAGGACAACGTCCACTGGTTCCAAGCGAAGTCCGAGACGGCGTTCATCTTCAACATTCATGTGCTCAACGTGAGTCCCGGCAAAGGGGAGTCGACCGGCCGCGTGTATCTCGACCCCAAGGGCGAGAAAATTGCCGACGGTTTGATTCGAGCCAAGCGGTTGGAACATAAGCAGGCTCATGAGTTGTACGGCTAAAGACGAGGACGGCTCCGCAAGATGTCCGAGTTTGAACTCATCGCCGAAGGTGCCGATTCTCGACAGCGTTTGAAACACGTTCTGGCCGCCGGTCGGAGTTATGTGTTGGGCCGCGGTGCCGAGTCTGATGTGGTGGTCAATTGGGATGCGGCAATTTCGCGGCGACATGTCACGCTGACGGCGATCAACGGAACGGTGCGCGTCGAACGGTTGGCAGGCGCGGCCAATCCGCTCTGTCATGCGGGCGAAGCCGTCGAGCACTGCGAATTGCGAAGCGGCGACCAGTTCGTGCTTGGCGGAACGGTCTTCCATTTGACTCGGCCTGGACTCGAATCGTCCGCGTTGGGGGTGCCGCCGTTGCAGGAAGTCACGTTCGATGCGCAGACAATTCGGCAGATTCGTTTCCGCGACGCCGACCGACAAATGGAAGTGCTGATGCACTTGCCGGGGGTCATCGCCGGGGCACGCACCGACGACGATCTGTTTTTCCGGCTGACGAATCTTTTGCTAGCGGGAGTTTCGCAGGCGGAGGCCGTCGCGATCGTGCGGCTCGGAGCCGGTGACAAGATCGAGTTGCCGCATTGGACACGCCGCCGCGAGACGGCTGGCGAATTTCGTCCGAGTTCGCGGCTCGTGACCGAGGCAATCAAGCGACGTTACAGCGTGCTGCATCTCTGGCCGGCGATCACGCAATCGAATCCGGAATACACCGCTGCTGCCGAACTCGATTGGGCGTATTGCACGCCGGTCCCGGACGGCCCGCAGGCAACATGGGGTTTGTACGTTGCCGGAAAACAAGGGAGTCCGCTCACGAGCAGCGGCGTGCCGGCACTGGAAACCGCTCATCTGCAAGCCGACGTGAAGTTCACGGAATTGGTCGCCGAGATCATCAGTTCGGTGCGCCGGCTGAATTGGCTCGAACGTCAGCAGGCCGGACTGCGGCAGTTCTTCGCGCCGACAATTTTGTCCGCGTTGGGAAACGAACTGAACACAGAGACGCTCGCGCCTCGCGAGTGTGACGTGACCGTGATGTTTTGCGATCTGCGCGGCTTCAGTCATCACGCGGAGGAATCAGCCGGCGATCTGATCGGCTTGCTGAATCGAGTCAGTCAGGCGTTGGGAGTCATGACGTCGCACATTCTGAAGCATCGCGGCGTGACCGGAGATTTCCAGGGAGACGCAGCGCTTGGCTTTTGGGGCTGGCCGTTTTCGTCCGACGAGTCCGCATTGCAGGCTTGTCGTGCCGCGCTCGGCATTCGCAAAGTCTTCGCTGAGACGTTTCAGCAAGCCGGGCATCCGCTGGCGGATTTTCAAATGGGGATCGGGCTCGCGAATGGCCGCGCCGTCGCGGGCAAGATCGGCACGGCCGAGCAAGTGAAGGTGACGGTGTTCGGACCGGTCGTGAATCTCGCCAGCCGTTTGGAGACGATGACCAGCCAACTGCGCGTGCCGATTTTGCTCGACGAAAGTCTTGCGGCTTTGGTTCGCGAACGGCTCGATCCGACCGAAGGCCGAGTTCGTCGACTCGCGAAAGTTTTGCCGTTCGGCTTGGAAACACCTCTGATGGTTTCGGAGTTGGTCCCATCGACCGCTGACTTGCCGGAACTGACGGACGCTCATCTCGCTCGCTACGAGCAAGGGGTCGATGACTTCATCGCCGGGCGTTGGGAGGCAGCGTATCGCTGCCTGCACGACATGCCGGCGACGGATCGCGCGCAGGATTTTTTGCTGGCTCTGATCGCTCAGCACAACCGCAAGGCCCCAGCCGACTGGGATGGCGTCGTCCGTTTGCAGAGCAAGTAGTCCGAATTCTCTCGCTGTGGAGACTTCAATCGCGACGATTGTCCGGGTTCGTGGTTTTCGAGAAACATTCGGAACGCTCATTGCTTGTCAGGGGACTGGAATCGAACACATGGTTCGATGAACTGAGCGCCGAGAGCATCGAAACCACACAAAAAAAGAGTTGTCGACATCCCTGAATCGCTGTTTTACACCACCGATGTTTCGCGAGTTATTCGCGATTGAACAGCGCGGTGTTTCATCGACTTTGCGCGATCGCCACTTTTTAAGTTGGCTCAGACGTCGTGTTCAATTCTCTTGATGCGCCGCGAAGCCGCGAATTTGTCGGCATTTGCGTGTGATCGCGCTCCGTCGTCCGACCGAGCACCGGTTGACATCGGGCACTTCGGCACGCGGGCTGCTTTTTGATCCGGCACTCTCACAGACGGATCGGCTTGCTTCCTACGAGTCTCCCGCGAACGCGGCGAGTCTCTCTCAGGAATAGACCTCGCGATCAGCCCGACGCGCGGACCTGCAAACTCGAACGACGTTTTCTCTCACACATTCTCAAGGGGACAGGAACATGCTGCGCAATTTTTCCAAGTTGGCTGCCGACGAACACGGCTTCATCATTTCCGCGGAGTTGGTACTGGTGATGACCATCGCCGTGCTGGGCATGGTGGTTGGTCTGACCGCCGTGCGTGATTCCATCACACAGGAACTGAATGACGTGTCTCACGCCTTCGGATCCATCAATCAGTCATACAATTACAACGGCCACAAGAAAAATCGTTGCTACGGTGACATTCACGCATTCGTCGCCGGTTCTGGTTTCAACGACACGTCCGACGATTGCGACTGCAAACCGATCACGTACATCGAAGTCAGTGGCAAGAACGATTCGAGCTATGGCGACCCGAACGAAGGGAACGGCTGGTAACGTCGTTGCTGATGCAACATTTCGGCTCTCCGCCATTCCTGTTGGTTGGCGGCTGACG
>JAYVQJ010001110.1:0-3815 GCA_043777235.1 Planctomycetia bacterium | reverse complement strand
CTGGGATCGCCGTCGATGCGTTCGAGTTTCTCGAAGAGGCTCGGCTGAAACGCCGCAAGTGGGACGTCGTCATCATCGATCCTCCTGCGTTCGCGCCGTCGGAAGCGAGTGTCGCTCGCGCCGTCTCTGCGTATCGCAAGCTCGCCTTCAACGGCGCGTCGATTTGCGAACGTGGCGGATTGCTCGCACTTGCTTCCTGCTCCAGCCACATCGACTTTCAGTCGTTTCTCGAAGCCTGCGAAGAAGGGATCTCCGAAGCCCGCCGCCGAGCAACGCTCTTGTCGATGCACACGCAACCGGCCGATCACCCAACCCCACTCGCGATGCCTGAGTTCCGCTACCTCAAGTTCGCACTGCTTCGCTGCGAATGATTCAACGTAGCCGCCCCGCCAACTTGTCGACGATCAGACGCCCCACATTCAGCGCCGCCGTCGCCGCCGGTGACGGCGCGTTGAGCACGTTCACGACCAGATCGTTCTCCACGATCTGAAAGTCATCGACCAGCTTGCCATCGCGGCCGAGCGCTTGCGCTCGCACGCCAGACGGGGCCGAATGCAAATGCTCGGCGCGAATCTCCGGCATCAACCGTTGCAGCGCGCGGACGAACGCCGCTTTGCTGAACGACCGCCACATCTCGCCGCAGCCGGTCCGCCAGTGAGTCGCCGCCATTCGCAAGAAGCCGGGATACGTCAGCGACTCGAACAAGTCACGCAGATTGATGTCGAGCTTCGTGTACCCCTCGCGTGCGAACGCCAACACCGCGTTCGGTCCGCACTCAATTCCGCCGTGAACCAGTCGTGTGAAATGCACACCCAAGAAAGGAAATCCAGGATCGGGCACCGGGTAAATTAGGTTCCGGCAGAGATGCTGCCACTCCGGTTTGAGTTCAAAATACTCGCCACGAAACGGCACGATCTTCGAGTCAACCGGCGTCCCGCTGAGCTTCGCGACTCGATCACCTTGCAACCCGGCGCACGTCACGACGTACCGAGCTTCGATCTCTCCTGCCGTGGTCTGCACAATCATCCGCCCGTTCGATCGCGACATCGCCGTCACACGCGCGTTGAACTGGATTGAGCCGCCCCGTTCGCGAATCCGCACCGCCAACTTTTCGCACACGCCGGGGTAATCGACGATGCCCGCCTCCGGCACATGAATCGCCGCGATGCCCGCCGTGTGTGGTTCGAGTTCCTTGAGCCGCTCCGGACCGATCATCTCGCACTGCACGCCGTTCGCCTGCCCGCGAGCGAAGATGTCATTCATCTTCGGTAACTCGTCTTCCGTCACAGCGACGATCACCTTGCCGCAGATGTCGTAGGCGACTCCTTCACGCTGACAGAACTCCTCCATCGCCTTCTTGCCCTCGCGGCAATTCGTCGCACGCAATGAGCCGGGCTTGTAGTAAATCCCGCTGTGCAGCACGCCAGAGTTCCGCCCCGTTTGATGAAACGCCAGCGTCGCTTCCTTTTCGAGGATCGTGACCGTCGTCCCCGGAAACCGTTCGAGCAGCCGATACGCCGTCGCCAAGCCAACAATCCCGCCGCCAATAATCGCCACGTCTGTTTGAGTCGTCATGTTCTCGCACCATCTCCCGTAGGCGAGTCGCTCCGCGACTCGCATTCCGAACGTCGCTCGACTCCCATCTGCCCGCCAAACGTCGCATGAAAGCGGATCGGGAATCTCAGTTGCGGAGCAACTGAGCTACTTTTTCGTCAGCTTCATCGTCGTGACTTTGACAACCTTGCCGAGCTTGTCGTAGGTCGTCCACTCGCCGACCTGCTCGCCGTTCTCGAACGAGCCGGATCGCATGATGGTCCCCTCTTTCCGGAACCATTCCCAATACCCGACCATGACCCCGTCGAGCATCTGCCCTTTGGCCCAAAGGCTCCCGTCCTTGTGGTAATGCAGGTGCTCCTGCGGCTTGGATTTCTTCTTGGCCATTGGAAGTGTTTTTGATTCAAGAGAAAGGATCACACGCCCCTGTTTGCTATAGCAAACAGGAACAACGCAAACCAAACAGTCTTGTCCGATCAGCACCCAAAATCGTCGCTAACACTCACTTATTGAGATCGCGATGGAGTCGCTCAATTGCTCTCGCATCCTCTCGAATCATGCGATCGTCATACTTAATCCCCTGTGAGCGATAGACACGGCGCAACTTTTCTTCGGTGGTCTCGTTTCTGCCGAAATGGGGAACTCTGGTGACGCTCGGCGGAATATCATCAATCGCATCGCCGTCCGTCACATCAGATTCGGAAATGACGGAATCACTTGTGGGCTTAGGTGAATGATATTCATTCGATTGGCTGTCTAGCAGCGAAAGCATCACAATGATGCCGATGCTGATGCCAAATCCCGCCGCAACGATTACAGGTAAAAAAGCTAGGCTTCGTTGTTTTGAGCAGTTGTCCGGATTGCCCCTTTCGATGGACGAAGTACATCGACATTCCGGGCTGAAATGCGCAATGAAAACATCGCTGCATCCACAATCAACGCACACGCCATTTTTGATATTGTGTGCAGTCAACAGTGATACGGAGAGCGGTGATGATTGCGCAGGTCGCACCAATGACCGGTTTCGCGGCTTTGGAACGATCAACATCCTCTGGCAACCATCACAGGTTGTGGCCACGCCAACGCGTTCTCTTTCGACGGAGAGGCGTTTCCCGCAGTGCGAGCAGCGGAACTGAACCGTCATCTCTGGAACTCCTGAGACAAATAATTGTGTGCAGACATGCGGTCTACGGGGCGATCAATTCATTGCTCAGCCGTGACTATGGATGTCGCGCAATGACCAAGCCAGGATTGGCAGTCTGGTGACTCCGGAAGGATTGTCCGGTTGTCGACCGTGATCCGCAATCTCGAAGCCGCTTTCCGAATGGATGCGCAAAACCTAGATTACGTGGCCTTCACGAATCGCGTTCGGGAGTCCGGTGGCGGTGAAGCGGAAGTGCAAAGTGAAGAGTGCAGACGGCAAAGTGCCAAGTGGATTGAGCCGAGTGATTTTTCACTTTGCACTCGTCACTCTGCACTTTGCACTGTTTTCAAATCAGCGAAAGCGAAGTTCACGCTAGGAACACGATGATCGTCAGTTGGAATTGGTTGAAGGACTACGTCTCGCTCGATGCGACTCCGGCGGAAGCGGCGGAGCGGTTGATGATGGCGGGGCTGAATTTGGAATCCATCGAGCCGCGCGGCGATGACCAGGCCATCGACTTGGAAGTCACCAGCAACCGGCCCGATTGTCTGGGGCACATCGGGATCGCTCGCGAGGCGAGCGTGTTGTTCGACAAGCCGCTGACGATTCCGCCAGCCAACGTGAAATCCAACGGCCAGCCGATTGAGCAGGCCACGAGCGTCGCCATCGAGTGCCCGGACCTCTGCCCGCGCTATGTGGCTCGCGTGATTCGCGGCGTAAAGATCGGCCCCAGCCCGAAGTGGCTGCGCGAGCGGCTGGAGGCGATCGGGATCGCGTCGATCAACAACGTGGTCGATGTCACCAACTACTGCCTGATGGAAAGCGGCCAGCCGTTCCATGCGTTCGACTTCGACAAGCTGCGCGGCGGCCGAATCGTCGTGCGGCGACCGAAGCCGGGCGAGAAAATCCAAGCGATCGACCACAACGAGTACACGTTGACTCCCGACGTATGCGTCATCTGCGACGCCGAACGCCCAGTCGCCATCGGCGGCGTGATGGGCGGAGCCGCCACCGAGATCGGCTACTCGACCAAGAACGTGTTGATCGAGGTCGCCGATTTCTCGTCGATGTCGATTCGCGCGACCGCCCGCAAGCTGAATCTGCACAGCCCGTCGTC
>JAYVQJ010001109.1:0-15126 GCA_043777235.1 Planctomycetia bacterium | reverse complement strand
GCCGCGCGGCTAATTTGTGCGATCCGTATCATGTCGCACTCAGAGGTCGGCGAGTTGGAGTTCTTGGATCAGCGACGCGGAGATTTTGCCGTCCGGGTTCCAACCGCGCGCGGCGTAGTAAGCGGTGATCATGATCTGCAGACGTTCGCGTGTGAGCGTGGCTTCGGTCGTGCCGCCGGTCGGGAGTCCTTCGCTGAGGAAGCGGCGCGGGAGTGTGTCCTCGGCGGCGGTCCAGCCTTCGCGGATGTTGTACAGCTTCTTCGCGGTGACGATGCGTCGTGCGGTGGTTTGCAGTTCGTCGGCGGTGATGTCCCAGCCGGTGATGCTTCGGAGCAGATCGGCGGCCTCGGTGAGGAAATCCGGGAAGACGCCGCGCAGGAATTTGCAGAGGATCAGCGAATCGAACAACGCCGCTTTGTCTTCGGTGTCGGTCGCCAGTGCGGCGGCTTCGGGAGTGCCGTGGAAGCGGTCGGTCGTGGCGGAAAAATCGAGTTCATAGGCTCCGCTGCGATTGTGATCGGCTCCGCGCGAACCGACGGCGAAGCCCAACGCCATCGTCTGCAACGTGCGCGGTTCGTAGCCGGGCAACTCCAAGCCTTTGACATGCGGAGCAAAGTCGGGCGCGTCACCGCCGATCCGCGCGGCGGCTCGACGAGTTCCTTCGGCCAAGAGATCGCTGAGGTCGTCGTCGCGGCGGGCGATGCGCGGCAGCAGAGACAACAGCGCCTCGCCGTCACCGAAGTGCAGGCCATCGGCTTCGAGCAGTCCTCGTTCGCAGCATTCCATCGCGAAGGCGACGGTTGCTCCGGCCGAGATCGTGTCGAGGCCGAGCCGGTCGCACATCTTCGCGGCGCGAAGCACAATGTCGCGGTCTCCGATGCCGCACAACGGGCCGAGCGCGAACAGGCTTTCGTATTCCAACCGGACGTGACCGTCGGGGCTGTCGTAGATGTGTTCGCAGCCGATCGTGCAGGCGGCACACGAATTCCGAGCGACTCGGCGCGCTTCGTTGAGCGACTCGCCGGAAAGATTGTCGGCTTGCTCGAACTGACCCTGCTGAAAGTTGCGAGTCGGCAGCGCGTGCAGACGATTGAACGTCAGCAGGTTCGACACCGTACCGAGTTCGCGATACTTCGCCGTCGCCGGGCCGAACGATCGCTGCGAGAGATCCTTCGCCGCCGCGACGACGGCCGTTGTATTGGCGACGGGAACTCGCTGCGTTCCGGCGACGAGCACGGCTTTGAGATTCTTTGAGCCCATGACGGCTCCGTGTCCGCCGCGTCCGGCGTGTCGATTCGAGTGACTGATCGTCGCGAACCGCACGCGATGCTCGCCCGCCGGGCCGATGACGGCCGAATGGAAGTCCGCTCCGAATCGTTCGCCGAGTTGTCGCGTCGCTTCGTCAGCGTCGAGTCCCCAAAGTTTGTCGGCCGGTTCGATACACACCGCACCGTCTTCGATGACCAGCACGCTCGGAGCAGCACACGCTCCGACAATCACGATCGCGTCGGCTCCTGATCGCTTGCCGGCCAACGCGAAGTGCGACGACGACAGCGAGTCATTCAATCGAAACGTCAGCGGCGACTTCGCGACGACCGCGAACTTTGCAGAGGTCGTCAACGGTGTCCCGACCAGCGGGCTGAAGCAGAACACGAGCGCGGCTTCAGGCGACATCGGATCGGCTCCGACCGGGCACTCGTGATGCAGCAGCCACGTCCCCAGTCCGACTCCGCCGAGGAAGCGGCGCAGCACCGACTCCGGCAGTTCGACATGTCGTGCCGTGCCGCCGTTCAAGTCGATGCGCAGGTAACGCCCGTGATATCCGCCCATGAATCGAGTCATCCTCCCGCGTCGGCCGACAGCAGCAACAGCCGGTCGCCGGACTGCAATGCCTGCGAACGGTCGGCGACGAAGCGTTGCCCGTCCAGCGACAACAGATATTGCGGTGAGAGCGAGCCATCTGATTTGAAAACATCCGCGAGCGGTGGACACTGCGAGGTCGCCGCGTCGAGAGCCGCTCCGACCGTCGCCGCCGACACGATGAGTTCTCGCACCCCGGCTCGCGCACGCGGGACGCCGAACAGCTCGATCGTGACAGTCGGTACGCTCATTTCAATTCTCGTGGCCTGTCGCGGTGTCTGGTGGGGAGCACAACTTACCTTTGCGCAGATGCCTCGCCCCCGGCCTTGCGCCGGGGGTTCAGCGGCTTTTGCGCTACTGTCTCGTTCGCAGAAAGTAGCGCAAAAGCCGTTGAACCCCTGGGACAAGCCCAGGGGCGTTTGCAGGGCGCGTCGTCGGCTGATACGTCGTCTGCCCAGCGATACCGTCACTCATCTCGCTGGGACACAACATCTTCAACGATACTGCCCGCTTGCGGCGAAGGCGAAGAACTCTGCTGGCCCGATTTCCTTCGATCGACCGATGAATTAGCATCTCCGCGTGGTTTTTAACTTCCGAATTTCAGTCGGCACGGGCCGAAAGACGATGCAGTCACGCTGATGGACGAGATTTTTATCCTCATTCCGGGACGCACCAGCCGCCAGGGCACGACGCTGAACGAAGGCAAGCTCAAGGCCGACTTCATCGACGAGACCAACACGCTGTTCATGTGCCCGGACGACATGACTCGGCTGGGCCTGGCCAGCGGCGGGCGAGTTCGCATTCGTTCGGAGTTCGGGCAGATCGAACTGACCTGCAAAGGTGCCAAGGTGGGCGAACTGCCGTCGGGTTTGCTCTTCCTGCCCTACGGCGATCCTTCCAGCCGGCTGATGGGTGGCGAGACGCATTGCACCGGAATGCCAGACAGCAAAGGGATGGACGTCACCGTCGAGAAGATTTCGTAGTCGAGTGTGGCGACACGCGGCCCGCGTGTCGAAATGAAGCGAGGCACGCGAGCCGCGTGCCTCCACATTGAGGAACAACATGGCTGAAGCCGCTGTAGCAGACACCGAAACAAGAATTGTCAAAGACGCCACCTGCACGTTTTGCGGATGCGTCTGTGATGACATGGAATTAACCGTCGTCGGGCACACGATCACGAAGGCGAAGAACGCCTGCGTGCTGGGCAAGGCGTGGTTCCTAAACCATCACATCGAAGATCACCCGGTCGCGACGATCGAGGGTAAGCCGGCGACGCTCGAAGAGGGTGTCGAACGAGCCGCTCAGATTTTGGCGAATGCGCGGTATCCGATCGTCTACGGATTGTCCGACACGACGTGCGAAGCTCAGCGAGTCGCTGTCTCGATCGCCGATCGGGTCGGTGCCTGCGTCGATACAACGACGTCGGTCTGTCACGGTCCGTCGGGCATGGCATTTCAAGGGGTCGGCGAAGTCACCTGCACGCTCGGCGAAGTGAAGAACCGCGCGGACCTCGTCATCTTCTGGGGCGGCAATCCGGCCGAGTCGCATCCTCGGCATTGGACTCGGTACTCGCTGATGCCCAAGGGGCTGTTCGTTCCCAACGGCCGCAAAGATCGGACGGCGGTGCTCGTTGATGTCCGCAAGAGCAAGAGCGCGGCTGCCGCCGACATCTTCTGGCAGATCAAACCGCGCAAAGACTTCGAGGTGCTCTGGGCATTGCGAGCGTTGGTCAAAGGGGTCGAGATCGACCCGTCGATCGAACAAGAGACCGGTATCTCGCTAGAGCAACTCAAAGACCTCACGCAGCGGATGAAGTCCTGCAAGTTCGGGATCATCTTCTTCGGCATGGGCCTGTCGATGACGCGCGGCAAGCACATGAATGTCGAAGCGGCGCTTTCGCTCGCTCGCGATTTGAACGACTTCACTCGGTTCTACGCCAAGCCTGTTCGTGGTCACGGCAACGTCACCGGAGCAGACAACGTGGTCGCTTGGCAAACCGGCTATCCGTTCGGCGTGAGTCTCGGCCGTGGCTACCCGCGCTTCAATCCAGGTGAGTTCACGACGTCCGACACGCTGGCTCGCGGCGAGGCCGATGCGGCAATGATCATCGCGTCCGATCCGGCAGGTAATTTTTCTCAACCGGCTCGCGATCATCTCGCCAAGATTCCGTACATCTCGCTCGATCCGCATGAATCGCAGACGACTCGTGGAGCGACCGTTGCCTTTTGCACGGCGACTTACGGCATCAACGTTCCCGGCACGGTCTATCGCATGGACGACGTCCCGATTCCGCTCCGTCCGGCGTTCGATTCGCCGTATCCCAGCGACGAGACTGTTCTGCGAGCGATCGAAAAGCGCGTCCGAGAACTGCTTCGAGAAAAACTCAACAACTAGCCCGAAGCGGCAGCACTAAATTAACCCGAAGTGTCAGCGAGGGCGGGCGTTTCACTCGGCTTGAAATTTCGAGAGTCGTGAAGCGTTCGTCCTCGCTGACGCTTCGGGTTATTGAGAACACTGTCACAACTGAAGTCCGCCCCTATGAGCCTTGTGAAAATTGCCAACGGAACGGTCTACGATCCGACCAACAACATCGACGGTGTTGTGCAGGACATTTGGATTCAAGACGGCAAGATCGTCGCGCCGCCGACTGCGTCCGATGTTCGTCCTGATCGAGTCCACGACGCGACGGGTCTGGTCGTCATGGCCGGCGGCGTCGATATGCACGCGCACATCGCCGGGCCGAAGGTGAACCTTGCGCGCAAGATGCGGCCCGAAGACAAACGGCTCGCGCCGCCGGTGCGACGGACTCCGATCACACGCTCCGGCACGGTGGGCAGCGTCCCCAGCACGTTCGCGACGGGATACCTCTACGCGGGCATGGGCTACACGACGGTCTTCGATGCCGCGATCCCGCCGCTGGCCGCTCGGCACGCGCACGAGGAATTCGGTGACACGCCGATCATCGACAAAGGCTTCTTTCTGCTGTTCGGCAACAATCACTATGTCCTCAATCAGATCGCCGCGAACGAACCGGAGCGACTGAAGGCGTTCGTCGGTTGGATGCTGCACGCGGCCAAGGGGTACGCGGTCAAGCTGGTCAATCCCGGCGGCGTCGAAGTTTGGAAGCACGGCGGCGACAACATTCACAGCCTCGATGGCAATGTCGAACACTTCAATGTGACGCCACGGCAAATCATCACGTCACTGACGCAAACGGCGATGGACCTCGGCCTGCCGCATCCGGTCCACATTCACTGCAACAACCTCGGCTTGCCCGGCAACTGGACCACGACGCTGGAGACGATGCAGGCACTCGAAGGCCGGCGTGCTCACCTGACGCACATTCAATTTCATAGCTACGGCGGAGGCGTCGGTGAGCAAAGTCAGTTTTGCTCGAAGACGACCGAGCTGGCGGACTACGTCAACTCGCACACAAATCTGACCGTCGATGTCGGCCAAGTGTTGTTTGGCGAGACAACCTCAATGACTGGTGACGGGCCGCTGGGCTACTACTTGCACAAAGTCACCGGCCGCAAATGGACGAACGCCGACACCGAAATGGAAGCCGGCTGCGGCATCGTCCCGATCACGTATCGCGAAAAGAGCTTCGTTCACGCCCTGCAATGGGCGATCGGCCTGGAGTGGTATCTGCTCATCGCCGACCCGTGGCGGATCGCGATGAGCACCGACCACCCCAATGGCGGTTCGTTCCTGGCGTATCCCGAAATCATTCAGCTCTTGATGGACCGCACGTATCGGCAAGAGGTTCTCAAACGAGTCCCGCCGCGCGTGCTGGAATGCTCGGTGCTGAACGACCTGCAACGCGAGTACTCGTTGTACGAGATCGCGATCATCACCCGCGCCGCGCCCGCTCGAATGTTGGGGCTGCCGCACAAAGGACATCTCGGCATCGGAGCCGACGGCGACGTCGCGGTCTACACTCCTTCAGCCAACAAGTTGGAGATGTTCTCGCTGCCTCGCTATGTGCTGAAGGGAGGCGAACTGATCGTCGAGCACGGCGAAATCCGCGCCGAGTTGTTCGGTCGCACGCTGCACGCCGCGACCAGCTTCGATGAAGGAGTCCTCCCCGATATCCGCAAGTGGTTCGAGGAGTACTACACGATCCAGTTCAACAACTACGAAGTCGACGAGCACTACATGACCTACGGCTCGACTGCGGTGGAATGCCACCCGAAGTGAGCGAGCACGCGGGCCACGTTACGACAGCGGCACGTCGTGGTAGTTCAATGCCCACTCGCGCATGAAGCGAACTTGCTTCGGACGGATGCGGTACACGATCAGAGTCGGGTTCTCCAAGCTGCCGAGGTACTGGCGGAGCAACGGATTCGCGTCCCATATTTCTTGCAGAATGGGCCGCTCGGTAACGACCTCCGCGACGCCGGTGATCCGGACTTGATCGTGCTTCTCATCGAGATAGCACAGCTCGACATTCGGATTCGCGGCGATCTCGGCCGTCTTGTGGTACATCCGCAGGTTCGCGACATAGACGGTGAATCCATCCGTCCTCACCGGCGAGACTGGTCGCACGCGCGGTTGGTCGCCATCGATCGTCGCCAAGTACGGGAAGTGATCGGCGGCAATGACCGCGCGAGCCAGGTCAGGCAACTTTGCGAGATCAATCGGTTCGGGTTGGGGCTGAGTCATGAAGAAATCCCTCGTCGATGATCAATCGGTTGGTCGCGTCGATTGGTAACGGTCTTGATCACGATCGCAAAGTCACGTCGCGCGAATTTCCGGTTGTGCGGGTTGCTCGGATTCTGCTCGGCCAGAGTCGGCTTCTCAAACGCTGCCGTCTTGCTCCGAACGTGATTCGCTGCCAGATTTCGTGAATTGACGGTTGCTGATGTGACCGATACGGTTCTTATCGAACTGCCCGAATTCCCGCCTCAAAATCGCATTCCGAGCGGAGCCAATCATGCTCACCCTCTTCGGACAAAAGCAACGTTACTGCGACGGTATCGACCGCCGCAGCTTCCTGAAAATCGGCGGTTTGTCGATGGGAGCCATCGGCGGCCTCGGCCTGGCCGACGTGATGCGAGCCACCGGTAGCGAGACCCCAAATCGGCACAAGGCAGTGATTAACGTCTTTCTGGGTGGCGGCCCGCCGCACCAGGACATGTGGGAAATTAAGACCGATGCCCCGAAGGAAATCCGGGGCGAGTTCAGTCCGATCGACACGAAAGTCCCCGGCATCCAAATCGGCGAGTGCTTCCCGCGGATCGCCGCCACGTTCGACAAGTATGTCGCGGTGCGTGCGGTCGTCGGCTGCGTCGATAATCACGACGGCTATCAATGCCTGAGCGGTTGGAATCGCAATCAAGATCGTTCGATCGGTGGCCGGCCGAGCATCGGAGCGGTCGTCTCGAAGCTGCAAGGTCCGGTCGTTCGTTCGATGCCGCCGTTCGTCGCGCTGGCGGCGAAGACGCAGCATGCGCCGTGGTCCGAACCGGGTGCCTCCGGATTTCTCGGCGCGACGTGTCAGTCCTTCAAACCCGACGGCCAGGGCATGGCTGATCTGACGCTCAATGGAGTCACACTCGATCGTCTGCAAGATCGTAAGGCGTTGCTCGGCGGACTCGACGTGCTCAAGCGAGACGCCGATGTCAGCGGCATGTTGCGAGGACTCGATTCGTTCAATCAAGCCGCGTTCGGCGTGCTGACTTCCAGCAAGTTGGCCGACGCGCTGGATGTCTCGAAAGAAGACCCGGCGATCCGAGCCAAGTACGGCGACGGCAAGCCATACCAATTCCAGTACGACGGTGCTCCAACTTGCAACGACCACTTGTTGATGGCTCGCCGTTTGGTCGAAGCCGGAGTTCGCTGCGTCACGCTGTCGTTCGGTCGCTGGGACAGTCACGGCCAGAATTTCCAGTTGGTACGCGATCACGGCGACAAGCTCGATCAAGCGGTCACCGCGCTGGTCAGCGATCTCGAAGAACGCGGAATGCTCAACGACGTCACCGTCGTCGTCTGGGGCGAGTTCGGCCGCACTCCGCGCATCAATCCAGGAGCCGGCCGCGATCACTGGCCGCAAGTCAGTTGCGCGTTGCTCGCCGGCGGCGGGATGCGCACCGGCCAAGCGATCGGCTGCACAAACCGCTTGGGTGAAGTTGCGAAGGATCGTCCGACGCACATGCAGGAAATCATCGCGACGATTTATCACAACCTCGGTATCGACCCGCGCAACACCACGCTGACCGACCCGACCGGCCGACCGCAATACCTCGTCGAACACCGCGAGCCGATGCGCGAGCTGGTCTAACCATGTGGGGCACGATTCCATCGTGCCAAGCACGTTGAAAACGTGCTCCACCTCCAGAACTCGACAGTCGCTTTTCGTTCGCCCGGGCATCACTCGACGTACAAGAACTCGTTGCTGTTGAGCAGCACGCGGACGAGGCTGGGCCAACCATACTGCTTGGCGAACGTGCGAAGGTCAGCGATCTCCATCGCGGACGGTTTGCGGCCGAGAGTTTTCTCGACAAGTTGCTCGACATCCTGGTCGGAGAGTTTCTTCGAATCTCGCGGCAGTGTGTCAGCGAGCTTCTCGGACATCCGCAGCATGAACGAGTTGTTGAGCAACGACAGGGCTTGCAACGGCGTCGTGGTCACCGCGCGGCGCGGAGTCTTCGTCGAGGGATCGGGGCAGTCGAGCACTTCCAGAAACGGATTGCGACCGGAACGGACCCACGTCCGATACAGGCTACGGCGATTGAAGCTGCTGCCGGCCGGATCGACGATGTCGTAGAACTGCGAGTTGAACGTGAACGTCGTGAAGTCGTGATATCCGGGACCACCGACGGTCGTGTTGAGTTCTCCGGCAACACTGAGCACCGCATCGCGCAGCGTTTCCGCATCGAGGCGAGTCGGACTCTTGCGCCAGAGCAGTCGATTGCCGGCATCCTTCTTCGCGGCATCGACGCGCGGGTGTGACGATTGTCGATACGTCGCCGAGTTCACGATCAGGCGATGAATGTGCTTCAGGCTCCAGTTGTTTTCCATCAATTCAGCAGCCAGCCAATCGAGGAGTTCCGGGTGGCTCGGCCGGCCGCCGTTGAAGCCAAAGTCGCTGGGTGAATCGACGATGCCGACTCCGAAGTGATAGTGCCACAGCCGATTGACGATGACGCGAGCGAATAGCGGATTGCGTCGGTCGGTGATCGACGCGGCCAGAGCCTTGCGCCGGTCAGCGTCGGAAGCATCTTTCGGCAACGAGAACGAAAGCGGCTCGTCCTTTTGGCTTTTGGCCGATGGCTGATGGCCGATGGCAGTAATCCCACCTGCGGCGACTTCTTCAGCGGGAGTCGCAGGGTTGCCTCGCAGTAAGAGGTGAGTTGCTTCCGGGTTCTTCGGAGCAACGGCGTAGACTCGATTCTCGCTGGCTCGCGCGAGTTGTTTGCGGAGGTGATCGGATTCGAATTTCAGTTGGGTTCGCTCGGCCTTCACCGAATCGGGCAAGCGAGCGACCAGTTCTTGTTCGGAGATCGCATCGGTGAAGACACCGGCTGAGACGGCGACTTCGCCGGCGGTCAGCGCTCGGTCGTAGATCGCCGCGCGGTCGATCGCGGCGGCGAGCATTCGATTGCCGCCGACCGGGCTGTGTCGCAGGCCGAAGACGATTTGTGATTTGTCTGGCTCGAACGTGACCGGGCCGTTGCTCTTGTAGGGCTGGCCGTATGACTGGCCGTTGCGATAGCCGGTGATCGTGCCGTCGGAGTCGTAGACGATCGCGAAATGCACGACCTGCTTGTCGGCGTCCGTCTCTTCCGGGGCTTGAAAACTTTGGGTGCGCGTGTAGCCATTGCTGCCGGCCATCCAGCGTTTTGGTTCTCGTTCGGCAAAGACGATCGAATCGAACGTCGTTCCGTCGAGAGTCTGAATTGTGATCGCTCCACCGCCGGATTGATTGAGATGTTCGAGCTTCAGCCAGACTTCGAGCGTCTTCTCCTTGATCGGCTTCTTGAGCGGCACGGTCTCTGCGAACGTTTGCCGGCCATTGACGAGCAGCGAACCCTCCTTGAGCTTCGCGCCGTCCGCCGTGACGTGCAGTTCGCCGAGCGAGTCTTTCAGGTCGTCGTTGAATTCCCAGCGAGCGATCGGCTGCGGCGGCGCGATTTTCTTGTCGATCTTCCCGCAGCGCTCGGCGAGGATCGCCTTGCGCGGTTCGGATTCGAGATCGTTGAGCCGCGACGTGACGGCATTCAATTCGTGATTCATGTCGTCGAGGATTTTCTGTTGGGTCGCTCGCCAAGCATCGCCGCCGGCCGGGAGTTCGCGGTCGCCGGGACGGACACCCGCCAAGACCGCCGACATTTGGTAGTAGTCGCGAGCCAAGATCGGATCGAACTTGTGGTCGTGGCACCGAGCACAATGCACGGTCAGTCCGAGAAACGTCTCGCCGATCGTGCTGACGTAGTCTTCCATCTCATCCTGCCGCACGACCGCTCGCATCGCCGCGCTTTGCTGAGACTGACCGACTTCGTCATACGCTCCGGCCACGAGAGACCCGGTGGCGATGATCGCTTCGGGATCGTCCGGTCGCAGCACATCGCCGGCTAATTGCAGACGGACAAACTCGTCATACGGCAGGTCGCGATTGAACGCACTGACGACCCAATCGCGGAACCGCCACGAGTTGGTTCGAAGCTTGTCCCGCTCGAAGCCTTGGCTTTCACCGAAACGAATGATGTCCAGCCAGTGCCGCGCCCAGCGTTCGCCGAAGTGCGGCGAATCAAGCAAGCGGTCCACGAGTTGTTCGTAGGCTTTCGGCGATTCGTCTTTCTCAAACGCAGTGACCTCTTCGGGCGTCGGAGGCAGACCGATCAAATCAAACGACAACCGCCGCATCAGCGTTCGCTTCTCAGCGAGCGGCGACGGGGACAGCCCTTCGTCGGCGAGTTTCTTCCAAACGAATTGGTCAATCGGATTCCTGATTTCCGATTTGAAATTTGGGATTTGAGATTTGAGATCGGGCAACTCCGGCCGACGCACCGGCTGCAACGACCACCAGTCGTATCCTGCGCGAGCGTTCGACGTGAACGCGAACGGATCAATCGGCGACGTCCCCCACTTCGCACCGCTGTCGATCCAGCGTTTGAGCAGTTCGACTTCCTCTTTCGGCAGCGGCTTCTTGGGAGGCATCTCGCCATCGCGCACCCGCTGCCACAACAAACTCTCGGCCGCCTTGCCGGAGACGATCGCCGGTCCCGATTCGCCTCCCTTGGCGGCCGACTCGATTCGCGAAAGATCGAGCATCCCTTTCTTCTCCGCCCCGTTGTGGCAATCGAGGCAGCGGCGGACCAACAGCGGTGCGATCTCGCGATCGAATGACGGGACGTCTTGATCGGCTGCAATGAGGGGTTGCCACTCGACCAGAAAGAGGCCAACGAGGATGCCGATCATCTTCCACAAGAATTGCTGCGTCATGTCGAGGCTCTCGCAAGGCAGTCGGTTGGCTGCTTCTCAGTTGTATCTGGATTCTGATAGTCTGGCGGTGTCCACAGCAACTCAGGCAAGGATCATTCGTGAAGATCGCACTCGCACAACTCAATCCGACGGTCGGCGACCTGCGCGGCAATGCGGCGTTGGTTCGGCAGGCCGCTGAGAAGGCGGCTGCGGACGGTGCCGAGTTGCTCGTCACGTCCGAATTGCTCATCAGCGGATATCCGCCGAAGGATTTATTGCTGCGCGAAGGATTCGCGCACGCGTGCGACCGCGCGGTGAGTGTGTTGGCGAAGGAATTGCCGAGCGGATTGGCATTGTTGATTGGGCATCCGACGAAGTGGGGTGTGACCGAAGGACGGATTGCGAACGCGGCCAGCTTGCTGCTCGACGGCGAGGTGCGTGACACGATTCACAAGACGCTGCTGCCGAACTACGACGTGTTTGATGAGCAGCGTTACTTCCGCCCCGCCGAGCGTGTGCGGCCGATCGAACTGCGCGGGATGAAGCTCGGAGTTCACATCTGCGAGGATGCTTGGTACGGCGAGCCGCACACGTTTTATCACGACCGACCGTTGCAACAGTTCGATCCGGTCGCCGAGTTGGTTTTGTTCGGAGCCGAGGTGCTCATCAATCTCTCGGCTAGTCCCTTCGAGAAGGACAAGCCGCATCGCCGGCTGAACATCCTGCGGCGGCACGTTTCAATGCACCGCAAGCCGTTCGTCTTCGTCAATCAAGTCGGAGGTAACGACGACCTCGTCTTCGACGGCAACAGCCTCGTGCTGGACGATGCGGGCAATGTGGTCGAACAATTGGCTCCGTTTGCGGAAGACTTGTGCGTGTGTGACTTGGCGAGTGTGGGACATCAGCCTCTTGTGAGCGGCACGGCGCTAGCCGCCGGTCTGCCCGCCGGTCCTCACCGAGAAAACGAATCCACGACACCGGTGGCTAGCGCCATTCCGCTCAAAGAGAAAGCACGTCCGCGCGAAGCCGACCTCCTCGACGCTCTCGTTCTTGGCCTGCGCGATTACCTGCGGAAGAGCGGCTTCACCGACTGTGTGTTGGGGCTGAGCGGCGGGATCGACTCGGCGCTCGCGGCGTACATCGCGGCTCAAGCGGCTGGCAAAGCGCATGTGCATGGCTTGCTGATGCCCAGCCGGTACAGCAGCGAGCACAGTGTTTCCGATGCGAAGTTGCTGGCCGAGAATCTGGGCATCGACCACGCGATCATCCCGATCGACGAAATGCACCGGGCGTATGAAGCGACGCATATCGTCGGTGCGGACCTTGCCAGTCAACCGGGTGGGCTGGCCGATCAGAACTTGCAGGCGCGTATTCGCGGGGCGCTCGTGATGATCCGCAGCAACCGGCACGGATGGCTCGCGCTGGCGACGGGAAACAAGAGCGAACTGGCGGTCGGCTACTGCACGCTGTACGGCGACATGGCGGGCGGCTTCGCGGTGCTGTGCGATCTCTTCAAGCAGGATGTCTACGCCGTCTCGCGATTCATCAACGAGGTCCGTGAGCGCCGCGAAGTGATCCCGCTCAGTTCGATCACGAAAGCTCCGAGTGCGGAGTTGGCTCCGAATCAATTCGATCAAGACACTCTGCCGCCGTATGAAGTGCTCGACGCGATTCTCGCGGGATTGATCGAACGAGAAGAGTCGGTGGCAACTCTGAGCCGGCAGTTTCCGGCTGAAACCGTGCGCTGGGTCGCGTCGAAATTGGACCGCAATGAATTCAAACGCCGGCAAATGCCGCCCGGCATCAAGCTGACCTCGCGCGCCTTCGGCAGCGGCCGTCGCATGCCGATGGCCGCGAAATTTGATTGGTCAACGTAGACGAGTCACTCCGTGACTCGAATTTGTTTTTCTTCCTCGGCAGCGATCTTTCGACAGTTTTTTTCCGGTCACGGAGTGACCGGTCTACGATGAAGGTCTTCTCATGCCCAGCACCACAATCGTCCGCACGCCCGTGTCTCGTTGCGAATTCGGCATCGCTTGGACCGACATCACGCCGCAGGTCGGGATGTATCACCGCATGTGGGGTGCGGCGTCGCATGATCGCTCGACCGGCATTCATCGGCCGCTGCGGGCCACCGTCGTCGTCATGCAGCCGCTGGATCATTCGAGACAGACCGTGCTCGTGTCGCTGGATCATTGCTTGCTGCGCGCCCCGGAAATGGAGGCGTTGCTCGGTGAGACCTGTCGGCGAACGGGACTGAGTCGGCCGGAGTTGCTGGTCACGTTTTCGCACACGCATTCGGCGGGGTATCTGTCGCGCGATCGAACCGACTTTCCGGGCGGTGAACTGATCGGGCCGTACCTCGACAGCCTGCCGAGCAAGATTCACGAAGCGTTTCGAGCCGCACAAGCGAAGTCGCAACCGGCGACGTTGACGTATGGCTCAACGACCTGCGAAATGGGTTGCCAACGAGATTACCTCGATGAATCGCGAGGGCATTTCGTCTGCGGTTTCAATCCCGACGCGGCCCAGCCGCTGCCGCTGAATGTCGTGCGGGTTTGTAGGATGGGCACTCCTGCCCGTCCCGATTCGGCGAACACGGACGGGCAAGAGTGCCCATCCTACGTCGCGACGATCGTCAACTATCCGTGCCATACGACGACTCTGGCGTGGGAGAACACGCTGGTCAGTCCCGATTATGTCGGCGCGTTGCGCGAGGTTGTCGAACGAGAAACGAATTCGCCCTGTTTGTTTCTGCTCGCCCCGTGTGGAGACATCGGGCCGCGAGATGGATACGTCGGCGACACGTCGATCGCGGATCGGAACGGTCGGCAGGTCGGGTTCGCGGCGCTCAGCGTGCTTGCTGGAATGAATCCCGCCGAGACGGATCACGTTTATCAAGGCCCGGTGTTTTCCGGAGCGACGCTCGGCAATTGGCGTCATCAACCGTGGACGCCCGAACGACTCGCGAGCACGGCGATTGCCAAGCACGCCGCGTTGACGGTCCCTCTGCCGTATTTGCCCTCGCTGCCGAAATTGGCGGAGGCCGAGCAGTTTCATCGTGAATTGATCGCTTCGGAGCAGACAGCGCGGGCGTCCGGTCAACAGAATGAGATCGCAACGTTGCGAGCGAAGGTCGAACGGCAACGCCGGCTGATCGATCGCATTCGTCCGTTGCCTCAGACCGATACGTATCCGCTTCCAGCTTGGGCGTGGCAGTGGGGTGACGCGTTCTGGATCGCCGTCGAGGGTGAGCCGTATCACTTCTTGCAGTCCGAGTTGATCCGGCAATTCCCGAATCGGCCCGTGATCGCGATCACGTTGGCGAACGGAACGAATTGCAGTTACTTGCCGACGCGCGAGGCGTACTTGAAGCCGCAGCTCTATCAGCCCGAAGTCGCTCTGCTGGCGGCTGGCTCGTTAGAGACTCTGACCGAAGCGATTGCGCGTCAGTTGTCGGAGTGGGATGGCTCATAGCGCAGGCGGTGCCGTCGCATACCGCTGCTGGCTTCGGCGATCACGATGGGGAAAATGATGTGTCGATAATTCTGCTTCATCGGGAATTTTGGGAGACACAAGCAACTTGGCGATTTGATTGGCGACTTGCGGTTCATCCCAAAGGGATGGCAGAAAGTAGCCGAGGGTCGCAGCGCAGCGTAGACCCCCGGAAAGCTTGCCATGAAGCCGTGCATCCCAGCGGGATGCCAGAATTCTTCGATGATCCGCGGATAATCTTCGCTTGTTTCTGGCATCCCTTCAGGATGCGATTTTCACTCATACGGATCGCAAGAAATCACTGCGCGTTTGCCCGTTCGGCTCGTCACGCGGAGCGGTGACGGC
>JAYVQJ010001108.1:0-3823 GCA_043777235.1 Planctomycetia bacterium | reverse complement strand
CAAAAGCACTCGACCGCGATCACACCGACGTTGCCAAGTGGCTCAAGCAATTCGCCCGCGATGGGCTGCTCAAGGCATTCCCTCAAGAGGGCTATCGGGAAGCTCACCGCTATCGGTATCTCGGACCAAGCTGGAAAGGATGACTGAACGAGGTTGACAAACTTGTCATTCTTTGGAGAATTCCGTCATGCGTCACGTTGTCTTGCAACCGGAAGCGGCTCGGCAGTTGGATGAACTTCCGAAGTCGATGCGGGCGAGAATCCATGCGGTGCTCGCTCGGCTGCAAGAGTGGCCGGCGGTGAGTGGGGCTAAACCGCTCACGGGAAACTTGGCTGGGCACTTCCGGGTTCGGACGGGTGATTATCGCATTCAGTTTTCCGTGACCGCCGACACGCTGACCGTGGAACGAGTCGGACATCGGGACGGGTTCTATGAGGGATGAAACATGCCGCACCAGATTGTGACTGCAAAAGGCCAACGCTTCGTGATGGTTCCGGTTGCCGAGTGGCGGAGAATCGAACGGCTGACAGCGAACGCCGCGACAATCACACCGACAACGAAGCTCCCCCCGCTTCCGCAAGCGAATCCAAACGGGACGCTTCCCGCGTTGGCGTACATTCAAATTTCCATCGCTCGCGACATTCTCCGCGAACGAACCGCGTTGGGACTGACTCAAGAGCAACTAGCCAAACTGGCGGGCGTGCGAGAAGAAACTCTGTCACGGCTGGAATCGGGCAAGCATTCTCCGACCGTCCGCACTGTCGAGAAAATTGAACGAGCACTCCAGAAGGCCGCGAAGAAAATGCAAAGGGCATAGCGATGGGAACGGTATTCAAGAAAACTCGGACGCGACCGCTTCCCGCTGGGGCGGAATTGTTCACAAAGGCCGGACAGCGCGTCGCCCGTTGGAAACCATTCAAGGGGAAGACGCGAACAGCCAAGGTGTTGACCGGTGAGGATGGTACGCTGCGGATTCAAGCCGAAGCGGCCACGTTCACGGCCAAGTTTCGCAATGGGCAAGGGATCGTCCGCGAAGTCTCGACCGGCTGCCGTGATGAAGATGCTGCCCGGTCGGTCCTCAGCAAATTGGAACGCCGGGCCGAATTGGTCCGCAGCGAAATCATTTCATCCGCCGAAGACGCGACCGCCGATCATCAGCTAACGCCGCTCGCACAACATTTCGCAGCGTATCAAGAACATCGAACCGCCAAGGGGCTGACCTCCATTCGCATCGCCAACACGAAATCGAAATTGGATCGTCTCGCTAAAGAATGCGGCTTTGGCCGGCTGGCGGATTGTTCGGCCGATGCTCTGACACGTTGGCTCAATGGCCAGCAAGCCAATGGAATGTCGGCGGGGAATCGCAACGAGTATCGCCAAGAACTGGTTGGCTTCGGCAACTGGTGTGTCGAGACGCATCGCCTGTCTGTGAACCCGTTTTCCAAAGTGCCGACCGCCGATGCCAAGCTCGACTGTCGGCGACAACGCCGGTCGATGACCGAAGCGGAGTTGGTGCAACTGCTGGAAGTGGCACGCTGGCGACCGCTCGCCGAGTACGGTCGGGAATCCGCACACCGTGACGACAAGCGAGAGGATGGGGCCGGTCAACAACGCAAGCGGTCGAATTGGACGAAGGCCGCGTTGACGCTCAATGGGTTGCAAACAGCGGTTGAAGTGTCGCGGGAACGCCTCGCCCAGAATCCCGACTTCGTGGCGAAGTTGGAACGCATCGGACGCGAACGGGCGTTGATTTACAAGACGCTCGTTTTGACTGGGCTTCGCAAAGGGGAACTCGCATCATTGACGGTCGGACAAATCGACCTCGACGCGCCGATGCCATTCGTGGAACTCGACGCGGCAGACGAGAAAAACCGCCAAGGCTCCACGATCCCGCTACGGCTCGACTTGGCGAACGACTTGAGAGAATGGCTGTCCGATCCGCCCAACGTCTCCACGCTTCGCCTACGCAACCACAACGTGGATGCCGATAGCGGCCGAAAGTTGTTTCGCGTTCCCGCCGGGCTGGTGCGAATCCTCAACCGTGACCTGAACACGGCCGGCATCCCGAAGCGTGATGAACGCGGTCGGACGCTCGACGTTCACGCATTGCGAGGCACATTCGCGACGCTGTTGTCCAAGGGCGGAGTCGCTCCACGAACGGCACAAGCCGCGATGCGTCACTCAACCATCGACCTGACGATGAACACCTACACTGACCCGAAGCTGTTGGACGTGTGCGGAGCATTGGACGCGCTGCCGTCGCTCAACCTCAACGGCTCACCCTCGACGGAACGAAACGCGATGCGAGCGACGGGAACCGATGACCGAGACTTTTTGCGTTCGACGGACTCACCAACGAACTCACCTGATGCTGGCAAATCGAGTCTTTTGGGGTCGTTTGCTGTCATCGCATCGGAAAATGCTGATCGACGAACAACGCGCAAGGCGAATGCTGAAAACATCACGATTCCCAGCGAAAAAGCCTTGTTCGCAGGGTTTGCGAACAAGGCTTCTCAAGTCGGGATGACAGGATTTGAACCTGCGACCTCTACGTCCCGAACGTAGCGCTCTAGCCAAGCTGAGCTACATCCCGATGGGCGGGCGGATTCTAGCGGTGGGCGGTCTTGGGTCAACCGAGACTTTACGACTCGAAGAGCGACTCTAAGTTGCTGGCCGCGAGCTGCGCGAGTGACTGCAAAAACCGGGCGGCAGGGGCACCGTCGAGCACGCGATGGTCGAAGGTCAGGCTCAGTGTCATGACGCGACGAACATTGGCCACGTTCGTTGTGACGGCGATTGATTGAGCATCAATGCAGCCCAGTCCGAGAATTGCTGTCTCTGGGAAGTTGATGATCGGTGTGAATGCGCCGATGCCGAGCGAGCCGAGATTCGTGATCGTGAACGTTCCGTTCTGAAGGTCATTCTTCGTCAGTCGCCGAACGCGAGCTTTCTCGATCAGCTCGCGCGATTGTTGAGCGATGTCGAATACCGATTGGCAGTGCGTGTCTCGCACGACGGGGACCAGCAGCCCCTCAGCGGTATCGACGGCGATGCCGATGTGGACCTCATCGAAGACCTCGATGGCGTCGTCTCGCCAGCACGCATTGAGCAGCGGATGATCTCGCAGAGCAATGGCTGTGAGTTTGACGAAGCAGTCTGTGATCGACGGGACCAACGCTGTGCCGGCGCGTTTGATTTGTTCGCGGAACTCGATCACTGAGGTCACGTCAATCTCGGTTGTGAGCGTGACGGGAGCTGTTTGTTGCAGACTAGCGACCATGCGATTGGCGATCGTGCGGCGTAGCGGCGTGATCGGGATTGTCCGACTGGGTGTCGATGATGCGGCTTGCGAAGGAGTCTGATTGACAGCCTGATTGCGTGCGGCAGACAGGACATCACATTCACGAATTCGGCCGCTGGCACCGGTACCAGTGAGCTGCGACCAGTCGATTCCGAGTCGCTTGGCGATTCGTGCGGCGCGTGGCGAGACGCTTGGCAGATTCCGACTGCGCCGGGGAACTGGAACATGCGACGTCGTAGTCCGGACGCCGATGTCTCCACCTTTGGGGGAACCGGACGTAGGCGTCCGGTCTACGGAGCGAACGCCTACGGCTGAAATGCTAGGCAAGAACTCGCCACGGTTTTGCAAATAGCGGCGACAAACATCGGCTTCGGAGATGCGGCCGGCCGAGTCGATCTGCGAGAGGTCGATGCCGAGTTGCCTCGCGAGGCGACGCACAGCGGGTGATGCGGCCGGAAGTGTGGTCCTGTGGGGCAGGTTTTCAACCTGTCTGGGAACTGCTGGCAGGTTGAAAACCTGCCC
>JAYVQJ010001107.1:0-15151 GCA_043777235.1 Planctomycetia bacterium | reverse complement strand
ACGACCCAATGGGACCACGTAAGCGAGTACATACCTGAGCCGCCGCGTGAGTGCAAACCACCGAGAACGTCGCGAGTACGACAATGCGAGTGAACTGCTTCCACATGATACGACCTCTCAACTTTCGGGCTTTGGTACTCATTGGCCGATTGATTTCCATCACAGAGCCGTCTTGATGTCTCTGAGGGGACCATCGTCGCGGCACCTCAGTCGATGTCGAGCTTGGGGAGGTTGTTGACGAGCTTCCTGGTTTCGAGGCTGACGGTGATGACTCGTTGCAGGAGTTCGAGGGGGTAGCGGGGGTTGTGCATGGTTTCGGTGGCCCAGAGGTTGGCGTCGTTGACGATGCCGCTGTCTTTGTCGGTGGTCACGGCCTGGCGTTCCATGACCCACTCGATGGCGGGCTTGCCGTTGATGACGTAGTCGTAGGCTTCCAGCGGGATGCCGGTCAGGGTGATGAACTCGTTGTAGATCACCGTGGACTTGTCGGAGACGCTCTTGCCGGTGTCCGGGTCTTTGAGTCGCGGGAACTTCATTTTCACGACGCGAAACTGCTCCGGTTGGAGAGTTTTTGGTTTTAGTTTCGTCGCCCCGCCGGTCAGTTCGTCGGTGAGTGTGACCGGCCAGCGGTTAGGAAACTTCGTCATGGCCCGGCATCATGCCCGGCATGACATCAGGATATGGGCCAAGGTAACGCTCGCCATTGAAATGAATCAGATGGTCCGGGTGCTCTGCGAGCCAAACCTCAGACTCCCACGAGATTACCGAACTAAACGATTGCATGGCCTTGCGAGATTCGAACGCTGTGACAAAAACGAGACCGACTCGCGCGTTGGCGAAGAGCGATTTGAGTTCCTTGCGTCGTTTGCCATCGACCGGGCCGGCAGTTGTCACGGCTTCAATGAGGATCAACCAACCTCTTCGCGTGTCGTGGATGACGACATCCGGAATCTTCGCGGCGGAGTCGATCACAATCCCCAACGCGGCCAAATAGTCGGCGTCCATGTGCTGGAACTTGTCGGCGGTGTCCCCCAGATAGATTACGACACCATCCGGCACATAACGCGGACAGAATTCTTCAACAACCTGTTTGATCAGCGGGTTTTGACCGCCCGGCGAAAGCGTGACTTGCGAGCCATCGGGAAGTCTCACGGGAACCATTGCAAGGCTGCGATGCCGCTGAAGTTCGTGCCTCAAAGCGGTCCCGTTCGACAAGTAGTCGGCCAGCAAGTGAGTCCAATCAGACGTTCCAAAGGCTTGAAACAAAGCCAACGCGGAAGGCTCAATCTGATAGACCGTCTTGCCGCTATTGGTTGGCCGACTTGGCGCGTCAGGGTTCCTCAACAACATGCCGTACTCAACGAAGTATTTGACCGCTTCATCTCGAACCGTTTCCCGAGTGTTGGGGGCATACTTTTGCCCGTAGTGATCGGCGACGAATTCAATGATCGGAGTGATGCCCATCAACGGATTAGACGCCTCGTTCCATGCCGTTGTCGGTTTCAGTCCAAGGATCGCGAGGACCACATACGCCGCAAGCTCATTGCTTTGCTTCGGGCCGAATCCCATCTCTTTCAGGATGACGATGGCATCTCTAACTCGTTGCTCGATGACCGCTTTTTGCACCCGCTTATTACCGTTGGCCACAGACGACCTCCTTGACGTGTTGATCAATCTCAACCTGCGAGAGTCCAAGATTCAGGTCACGCCTTCCGATCCGAATCAGTTGCTCGCGAGTGGGATATCGCAAGCTGCGCAGGTCTGTCGCGTTGACCTGAGTGTGACCGTTGAACTGCCGAAACAAGACATCAACGACCGTCGAATTCAAGAACGCCGAAAGCCCTCTGGCAAAGTCGCCATCCAAACCGCGGCCGTTTGCGTGGAAGTAATTCAGATGGTTCTCAAAACCGACGGCCTCCGCAGCAACCAAGTCCGGGTCATAAACGCAGGCCACCACGCGCCGACGCTCTTCCTTCGACGAGAAGCGTTTCGTCAGCACATAGGTCGCGGATGGGACCAAAAGCTCGCGGGTCTCCGAGCAATCAACAATCGCATTGGGCTTTCGCGAATCCACCTTCGGCCAAGCAACTCGCCCCTGCAGAAAGTGGCACGGATAGATCAAAGGCCGCGTGCTCGCATCGGCAGTCGCTCGAAGATGTTCCTTGGCTCGAAAATCAACGACTCGACCGGTTGAGACGTTGATTTCCAGATCATCCAGTCGCGTCGTGAGGCACGACAAAAGTGACCTTGCCTGCGAGTCATCATCGGTCAGCGTGAGATGGATGAACTGGTCTGGGTCTGTCGGTGAGACGATGGCGTCGTAGGGATGAGTTCGCTCGATGCGCTGCCGAGCTTCGGGATCATCAGAAGAAGAAACGACGACGGAAGTCTGTCGTGGTTTCTCGCGGACCACATGAAAGATCACGTTCTCTTGAAGAACATCGTCTTTTCGAAACGCCGCTTTGCGCGACTCAAAGACGTGCAGCCGACGCAGTGTGACGCTTCGCAGAAGGTCACGGCGGAAGGGCTTGAAATAGGGGCCGTTGCAAAAACTGCGCGGAGTAATGCCGACAAATTCCGCACCGGGCTCCAGCAGCTTCACGATCAGCGACACAAAAGCTGAATAGAGATTCGTCGTTTCGATTCCAACCGCTTTGAGGCTCAACCGCTCGTCCGAGATGCTGCGAATCTTGCGGTAGGGAGGATTCACAATGGCGGAATTGAATCGTTGCTTGAGACCACCAAAAAGATTCTCTCCCACTTCAGCGGCTGCGAATTCAATGAAGTCTTCATGCCGCAACTCGAAAGCAAACTCGATCCCCGCAGTCATCGCGATTTGCTCGCACTCAAGCAGTGTGGCTCGCAACTGCGGAAGGACGACTTCATCGACTTCGAAAGCGGACACCATGATGCTGCGAGGCCGCGAAACGAGACGACTGACGTGTCGCACATACGCTTTCGTCAGCGAGCCGCTTCCAGCACCCGCGTCGAGCAATCGCACGTCGTTGGGAATGTTCTCAAACAGGGAAGCCATGAATCCAGCCACGCCTGAAGGTGTGAAAAATTGCCCAAGTTCGTGTTGTCGAGCCTCCTGAATTGCTGCGTCCATTCATCATTCCCCGCTATTTGGCCGTGGTTCCTGCGCCCGAACGACCGATGCAGCCGCGACTATCTTGGAATCACTTGCCGGTTGGAAGGCGAGAGAGTTCTCGCCCACTCCTCACGCAACGGCTCGATGATCGTCGGCATGGCCAGCCGTTCGTCCGTCGTTTCCTAATACGCCTCTGAACCACATCGTCGTCCGCTTTGCGCTTCTTGCCGACTTCGGCGTCCGAGCAGACCGCGAAACTGTGCAGCGGCGTTTTGCTCTGCTGAGTCCATTCGGTCAGAGTCTGGGACAGCAACGCGAGGCTGGGGACAAGGAACAGAACTCGTTTGTCGCTGCCTGCGATTTCTTCGGCGATCTTCAACGAGGTGAAGGTCTTGCCGGTGCCGCAGGCCATGATCAACTTGCCTCGGTCCTCGCTCGTCAGGCCGAGGAGAACGCTCTTGATGGCTTTCTGCTGATGCGGACGCGGCTCGAACTTGGGCTTGAGGATCGGGGCGGCATCCGGTTGGTATTTCGGCCAGTCAATCTGGCTGGTTTCGAGATCGTGCAGGTCGATGCGCGTGACCGGCGGCTGTTGATTGAACAGCGCGGCTTCGGCGTGCTCCGTCCATTCGTTTGTTGTGGTGACGATGATTCGGTGAGTGAACGGCTTTTGCCCGGAGGCGGTGAAGAAGCTGTCGATATCGCTTTTCTGGATGCGATGGGCTTCCGCGTAGAACTTGCACTGGATCGCATGAAATTCACCGGTCCCTCGCGTGCGTGCGACAAGGTCGATGCCGGTGTCGTTGGTGCTGATGCCGAACTCGGCGGGGATGTCGGCCAGCATCCAGATGTCGCTGTAGAGGTCTGCGTAAGTCGGCTCGTTCCGCAGATAGACGCAGATCAACTCTTCAAAGTAGGTGCCCTTTTCCCGTTCGGTGACGGACGCGGCTCGAAAGGCGGCAAGAATCTGCTGGAGCGGCGTGAGAGCGGACATAGTCATTCCGTTGGTTAGCGTGCGACTGACGCGGGCACGCCATGTTCCGTGATCATGAATGCAGCGAAGTTTAGCGACGTCGCGGAGAAACCTGAATCAGAAGACTCGACACGGAAGAGACCGGCGGACGTGAGGTCCGCAGTGGTGAAGAATTCGAGCGGGACCGACGGTGAGAGGCGGCGACCACGTTCTCGTTCTTGATCGAGAATCAGCATCAGTCCTACTGCATCGGAGCAGTCGGACTGATCGGTGTTCCGGCTTGAACTCGTGCGTTGAGCAGTTCCGCCACCCAGGCGGCGTCGGTAGCGGACAGTGGCGGATCAAGCGGTTCGGTGTAGTCGATCTCTTCGGAATAGCGGCCGTTCTCGTAGACTTGATCGATCAGCGGCTGCAAATCGAGCAGCACATCTTTGTCGGTCGGCCGCAGTGGAATCGGGATCGCTGCCAGTCGTTGCGTCAACGGCAACCGGTAGGCCCAAGAGCGATCCGTCTCCGTCGGTTTTGTCACCCAACCCTGATAGGTCGTGCGATCGCGCTGTCGCAGCAAGTCAATCGGCATCACGAGCGACCGATCTCCCGTGCGCGTCAAATCAATTTCGACGAGGTTGACGTCTCCCTCGCGGCACTCCAACTGCTTCTGACGGTACTTGTTCAATCCATCTCCCAGTCGCTTGTTGGTCGGACTGACGAACTCGATGACCGTGACGACTCGGCCCCCCGAACGGACGTCGCGGATTTCCAGGAAATGCTGACGAAACTCACGGTCGGGGAGCTTCACGCACACCACGTCGGCAACCGCTACCGGCGATGATCCGGTCTCCCAGAGTGGAATGTTGGGATGGAGTTCGATGACCGAAACATCCGGTCCAATTTCGCGGAGCGGTTCGTCGTCCGTCGCGACGATGGAACGTTCCTCGGCACGCGCGATCAAGCCGTGCGGCAAGAGACGATTGAGGGCATCTCGTGAATACGTCGCCAAACTGGAATGCACATCGCGCCAACGAGTTTCCACATACGGGTCCATGCCGGGAAAAGGACTTTTCATCGCGGAGACTCCACAAACCTGAGGGCGGCCAACAGACACAGTATAAAAAGATCAAACGCGGTTGCCGCCAGCGATCCTGCATTATCTTTCCGGTTTCGGCACTCGCCGATCACCTGACGAGCCTGAGCCGCGACGACCTCGGCCGCGTTTCGGTTTCTTTTGGGCGAGCGTGAAGTCGGACTTCTCGGGATCACCAGTGACGAGTGCTTGGCCGGCTTGGTTCTTGAGTTCGAGGATGCGATCGCGGAGTTGGGCGGCCCGTTCGAACTCAAGGTTCTGAGCGGCCAAGAGCATTTCCGCTTCCAAGGCGTTGAGGAACTCCTGCGTGACGTACTGCGTTTCGCTCAGCCCAGCCGCGTCCGAGATGACGTGCTGGGCGGCGATCTCTTCCTCAATGCCGCGCTTGATCGCTTTCTTGATTGTCTCTGGCGTGATGCCGTGCTCGGCGTTGTAGGCGAGTTGCAGTTCGCGGCGGCGGCTCGTCTCCTCGATCGCTTGCTGCATCGAGTCCGTCACTTTGTCGGCGTAGAGGATGACTTCCGCATTCACGTTGCGGGCGCTGCGGCCGATCGTTTGGACGAGGCTCGTCGCGCTCCGCAAGAAACCCTCTTTGTCGGCGTCGAGGATCGCGACCAGTGAGACTTCCGGAATATCGATCCCTTCACGAAGCAAATTCACGCCAATGATCGCGTCGAACTTTTGTTCGCGGAGTTCGCGGATGACTTCGACGCGCTCGATCGTGTCGAGTTCCGAGTGCAGCCACTTGCAGCGGATCCCTTCTTCGACGAGGTACTTCGTCAGGTCTTCGGCCAATCGTTTCGTGAGTGTCGTGACGAGGACTCGTTCGTTCCGTTCGGCTCGCTTGCGGATTTCCTCCTTGAGGTGCGGCACCTGCCCACGAGCCGGCAACACATGCACCAGCGGATCGACGAGGCCCGTCGGACGGATGACTTGCTGCACGATCTCGCCGCCGGATTGTTCCAGTTCCCAATCGGCGGGAGTGGCCGAGACGAACACGGCTTGGCCGCGCATCTTCTCGAACTCTTCAAATTGCAGCGGGCGGTTGTCGAGCGCCATCGGCAAGCGAAAGCCGTGCTCGACGAGAGTCGTCTTTCGGGACTTGTCGCCGGCATGCATTCCGCGCACTTGCGGCAGCGTGACGTGCGACTCGTCGATGAAGATCAGAAAATCCTTTGGGAAGAAGGCGAACAGCGTGTCGGGCGGCTCCCCTTTTTTGCGGCCGGCAAGTGCTCGCGAATAGTTCTCGATGCCGGGACAGAATCCGGTCTCGCGGAGCAGTTCCATGTCGTACCGCGTTCGCGCCGACAGGCGTTGAGCTTCCAAGAGTTTTCCTTCCTGCCGGAATTGTTCAAGCCGTTCGGCGAGTTCCGCCTCGATGTCGCCGACCGCAGCGGCGACCCGTTCTTGCGGCATGACGAAGTGTTTGGCCGGGTAGACGTACAACTCCTCGAGCCGCTTGGCTTCCTCGCCGGTCAGCGGGTTGATGATCGACAACCGCTCGACTTCGTCTCCCCACAACTCGATGCGATACGCGAATTCCTCGTAGGCCGGCCAGACTTCGACGACATCGCCTCGGACACGGAACTTGCCGCGTGATGGCTCGTAATCGTTGCGGTCGTATTGAATGTCGATCAGCCGCAGCAGCAGTTCGTCGCGGTCCACGGTGTCACCGGGCCGCAGCGTGATCATCATCTCCAGGTAATCGCGCGGCGAGCCGAGTCCATAAATGCACGACACGCTGGCGACGACAATCACATCCCGCCGGCTGATGTGTGCCGACGTCGCCGCGCACGCGGAACTTGCCGCGCGACGGCTCGAAATCGTTGCGGTTGTACTGAATGTCGATCAGCCTCAGCAGCAACTCGTCGCGATCGACGGTGTCGCCGGGGCGCAGCGTGATCATCATCTCCAGGTAATCGCGCGGCGAGCCGAGTCCATAAATGCACGACACGCTGGCGACGACAATCACATCCCGCCGGCTGATGAGTGCCGACGTCGCCGCGAGCCGCAGCCGGTCGATGTCGTCGTTGATCGACGAGTCCTTCTCGATGTAAATGTCGCGAGCCGGGATGTACGCCTCCGGCTGGTAGTAGTCGTAGTAGCTGACGAAGTACGACACCGCGTTGTGCGGAAAGAACTCTTTGAACTCGCCGTAAAGCTGCGCGGCCAGAGTCTTGTTGTGCGACAAAATGAGCGTCGGCCGATTCAGCCGCGCGATGACGTTCGCCATCGTGAAGGTCTTGCCGGAGCCAGTCACTCCGAGCAGCACCTGATTCCGCTTCCCCTCTTCGATGCCGCGCGTCAGCGCATCAATCGCCTTCGGCTGATCGCCGGCAGGCTCAAACGGCGCGACGAGTTGGAATTCGGGCATCATTCATTCCGAGCGTCGAAAACGGATGGTGTATGATCGAGGAGCCTACGCACCGGCTTGTTCTGCTGACGAGTCGTGCGTATCGGAATCACCACATGAGTGACAACAGCTTGTTCGGAGACAGACACCATTACGTCCTTGGGACCGGCAAGCCCTTGATCGGAAACAACTCGGACTCTGTAGTCACCGGCTGGAACGTTTGAAAAATCAAACGAGCCATCTGCTCTCGTAGGCGCGTAACCATTGAACCCCAGCAGGACGCTCCCTGGTTCCGGCATGTCTGGGCAACAAATTCTGTCGAAGAGGTTGACTTCTGTTGGCGGAACCTCACTGGAACGACTGGTTCCGATCCACTGCAATTTTCCGGTCAACCGTCCTAATGGCGAAAGACGAATGCTGATCGGCTGCGCAAGCTGAGCCATCGCCCCAAATGTTCCGTGGGCTCCTGCGTTGATGTCAAAAAACAGTGACAATGCTTCGGGGATTTTCTCAAACGTGAATTGGCCGAGCGCATCTGTTGACACCGTTAAATCCGCACGAAGTTCGGATGGCAGGTGGTGAAAGTCTTCAAAGATGTCGTTCTGGAACTCGACTGTTCGGGGTGAAAGACGGACGCCCTGTAAAGGCTGTCCGGCCGACGATGACACCTTCCCCGAAAATGACATGACATTTCGCAAGGTCAACTTCAGCGATCGTGGGATTCGACCGGATGGGTCGTACCACCATCCAATGAGACCATCTTGGCTATGCACGGTTGCCCGGAGATCTATGTAGTGTGCTACGGCGTTGCAGCGAAGAAACAGCGTGAATTCGCCTTTGTCATCTGTCTCTGCCTTCGCCAAAAGGGTTCGGCCGCCTCGGCTGCCCAACTCGGTTTGAACGTCCATCCAAACTCGTGCCCGCGTTACCGGCAGTCCCTGAATATCGACAACAAATCCCGGAACCGTCGTTGTCTCAGTTTGAGAAAACGATTTGAAATCGCGCAGCAATGTCGGCGAGACACCGGGCGAAGCCGTAAGTACCTTGAAAGCACAACCGATCGCAAAGAGAGCCAACACGCAACTCACTCGGCTCAAAATCAACATCGCTCAGTCTCACGTCGTTTGATCCACAAATACGTCAAACCGCGATGTCTCGCACGTTGAGTTTCGGCTTGTGCTCGTGGATGAGCAGGCATTGATACGCCAGCAGCTCCGGAGTGTTTGGTTCCGCGGTAAAGAAGCGGACGCGCAGATCGGCCGATTCGCGTTTCCAGGTGCGGAGCGGTTGGCCGCTGAACTGGTGTTGCAGACGTTGCCGCAGGTTGAGCGATCCGCCGACGTAGAGCGTGTCGCGATCGTCGGCTCCCAGGACGAGATACAGGCCGGCCTCGTCGGGAAACTCGGTCCACTTGGAAGCGGCGATCGGCTTGGCGGAAGAGAGTTTCGCCGGAGCGCTGCTGCGCAGCACGTCGGCTCGCGCGCGGGCGGACTTCGATTCCTTGCGGAGCATCAATGCACCCCAGCGGTATTGGAACGGAGTGAATCCGGGGCAGAAGGACGTTGCAATCTTGTCGAATTGCGCCGCCTGTTCCGGATCGCACAGGATCGCGTCGAGGCTCTCGCTGCCGTCGGCCAGCATCTTGGCCAGCGCGATCTCGCTGGCGAACAGAAATTGGTCGCAGTCTTGCCATGTGATCTGTGTGCGTTGCGTCGTCGGGGTGCTCGAAAGCTTTCCTGCCTTGCGATAGTTGAAGAGCTTCCAATTCCAGAGCCGCGCGTCGCCGGGCAGGCCGAGCTTCCGGCAGTGCTCGACGAACTCGCGATTGAGGTCCGGGTCCGTGACCAGCCGGTCCAGCGAATAGCCTTGGCTCGACTTGGCGAACGCTTCGACCAAGCCTTTCTCGAAACGCTGTTCGGTCGAAAGTGCGGCAGTCTGCGTCGCGGCTTCGGTCGCGGCGATCGTCGTGAGTTTGCCTTTGCGAGTCCCTTTCGGTGGCGTCGTCGGCGCGCTGACTTGCGGTTCGGCAGAGCCGTCGAGCGGATCGCCGACTCGGCAGTTCTCCAGGCGATCTCGTCCGCGTTGGATGTACTCCGGTGAGAGGTCGAAGCCGAGGTAGTCGCGGCCGAGTTTCTTGGCGACGGCGAGCGTTGTCGCGCTGCCGGAAAAGGGATCGAGCACAGTGTCCCCCTCGTTCGAGCAGTACTTGATGATGCGACCGAGCAGTTGCTCCGGCATTTGGCAGCCGTGAAAGCCTGCTCGCTCTTTGAACGTGCCGGCGACGCGCGGGAAGTACCAAGTGTCTTCGCCGGGGGTCAAGCAATCGACCAAATCTTGCGGGCGGAGAATCCAAGTATCGTCCGGTAAACGGCCGGTCGAGTTGGCTCGTTTGTCGGCATAGACCAATTGCCGCGCGGAGGGAATGCGGTTCTCCAGCAAGTCGGAACGAAAGGTAAAATGCTCAGGGTCTTTGACGAAATGAAACAAGTGCGCGTGCGAGCGGCTGAATTTCGCTTTGCAGTTCACTCCGAAGGTGTAGTACCAGATCACCCAACTGCGGCAGTGAAAGCCGATCTCTTGGCTGATGATCTTCAGTTCGGCCGCGTATTCGTCGCCGATCGCCAGCCAGAAAGTGCCGTCCGGTTTGAGGGCGCGATGGACCGAGCCGATCCAAGCTCTCGACCAATCGAGATAATCGTGCCGAGCACGAGCGTCATCGTAGACGTCGTAGTCGTAGCCGATGTTGAACGGCGGATCGGCGAAGGCGAGGTCGACTGAACCCTCCGGCATCGTGGTCATGCCGATGATGCAGTCGCCGTGATGAATTTGGTTGAGCAAACCAGAAAGCGATTCGTCGGACATCCGTTTGACTTGCGAGCCAGAGGTGAGAGAAACGCAGCGGCTCGGCCGCAAAAGCCAGCGACGAATCCGCGTCGCACAGTGAGTTCGAGGCGGATTCTATCGGAGCGAAGTTGATCGGCAACGGACTCGCGCGATCAATTGTCCGATGAGTCCGGTTCGACGCCGTGTTTCACCAGCGTGACCTCATTGCCGCGTTCATTGAAGCGGATTTCGTCCATGAACGATCGCATCAGCAGGATGCCTCGGCCGCTGGGCTTATCGAGATTCTCCAGATCGCACGGGTCGGGCAGGTTCGTCGGATCGAAGCCCTGTCCTTCGTCGCGAATCGTAATGCTTGCAGATTCGCGTGAGACCAACGCATCCACGAAAATCCGACGATTGCGATACGGCTCTTCGAGACTGCGTTGCCGAGCGGTTTCCTCAAACAGGTTCGGATCGGTTTCCTTCAGATCGGAGCTGACTTCGAGATTGCCGTGATACAGCGCATTGAGCAGCGCCTCTTCGACGGCGATGCCGACGCGTAATCGGTCGGACTCGTCAGTCAGCCGCACGCAGCGCAGAGTGTGTTGCAAATACTTCACCATCGAATGCACCAGCGACAAGTCGTTGTTCAACACGAAAGAAAATTCATTGCGAGACATGCGGTGCATCAATCGCGACTGCGTGCGGTTCTCGTCCGAGTTGTCGAGGACTTGCTGGACAATCTCCAACAGATCCAGTTGCAGACGGCGTTTGGCGACGTAACTGGAGGCTCCCTTTTCGAGAGCACGCACGGCGATCTCTTCGCTGCCAAGCGCCGTCATCAGAATCACGGGCGTCAGTGGGTAATCGGCTCGCACGGCCTCAACGAGTTCCAAACCATCCATCTGGTCCATCTGCATGTCGGTCAGCACGAGGTCAACCGGCTGCTGCTTCAACGCCTGCAAGGCTTCAAGGCCATTGGTCGCGATGAGGATTTGATAGCCACCTTCTTTTTCCAAGAGGCCGGTGGCGAGGCGGCGATCCATCGCGGAATCATCAACAACGAGAATCGTGTGCTGAACGGGGCGCATGAGGCAGACTCTTTAGTGACGGGCGTTTTGTGAATACCGGCTTGAAAGATTCAGTCGCGTGACCACCGACACGCGACTCGCGTGCGTCGGTCAGGTCTCTTTCAGGTAACCCTGAACTTCAGTGAGCACATTCTCAAGCTCTTCGCGGAACTTTTCAAACAGAACGTGAATTTCGTCACTTGGCCCTCGTTTGCAGCAGCCCTCCAAAGTGACCGCCAAACCGAGAGCTTCGCCGCCAAAAAGTCGCAGCGCGGCTTGCAACGTGTGCGTTGTTTTAGCGACCGCCAGCCAGTCCTCGCTGGCCGACGCCTGTTGCAGCCGAGCCTGTAATTCCGGGCATTCTTCGACAAAAGCCGCCAAGACCTCACGCAATAAATCGGAATCCTCGGCGACAAAACGCATCGCATGCTTCCAGTTGAGTCGCCGGCTTGCCGATGCGGACGGGTCGTTGGAGCCGTCGTCGATAGGAGCCAGAACATCGTCTTTGGCGGTCAGCCGGAACAGGCCGGTCTCTCCGGCCAATGACTGCCGTAAGACGGCGACGACTTCCTGCTGACGAATCGGTTTGGCGAGGTATCCGTCCATGCCGGCATCAAGACAACGTTCGCGATCACCTTTCATCGCGTGCGCGGTCATGGCGACGATCGGCGTGTGCCGGCCGCGCGAGCGTTCTCGTTCGCGAATCGCTGCTGTTGCCTCGAAGCCATCCATCTCCGGCATTTGGATGTCCATCAGCACGACGTCGAATGGCCGACCGTCTGGAGGATCGGACCAAGCCTGTACCGCTTCGGTTCCGTTGTTCGCGACGACAACGCGATGGCCCCACTTCGTCAGCAACCCGACCGCCAATTTTTGATTGGCGAGATTGTCCTCAGCCAGAAGAATGCGAAGCGGCGGAAGCGTCTCCAACTCAGAGGCGGGCAATGGCGTGGCGTGATCTTCAACACCGTTCACTCCGAGCGTCGAAACGAGCACGTTGAACAGTTCCGATTGCTTGATCGGTTTGAACAAGTACGCCGAGATTCCCAACTCACGACACTTCGCGACGTCTCCTTGGCGATCTCCCGATGTCAGCATCAACACGACCGTGCGCGCGAAAGTCGGCTGGCCGCGAATTGCTTCCGCGAGCATGAAGCCATCCGCGTCTGGCATGTGCAGGTCCGACAACACCATCGCAAACGGTCGCTCGATGCGGATCGCTTCGTGCAATTCGTCCAGAGCCTGCCGCGCACTCGCGGCGCAGACGGGTTCTAGCCCCCAGTTGCCAAGCATCTCTTCCAGGATCAAACGGTTGGTCGCGTTGTCATCCACGATCAACACGCGCGTGCCGTGCAGCACAACCGCATTCGCGGCGACCGGTTCCAACGGCACGGGCGGAACGACGAATCGCGCGGTGAAATGAAACGTGCTGCCGATGCCCAGTTCGCTGTCGACCCAAATTCGGCCACCCATCAGCCGAGCCAAACGTTGTGAGATGGCCAGACCCAATCCGGTCCCGCCGTATCGCCGAGTGGTCGATGTGTCTGCTTGCTCGAACGCCTCGAAGATGACCGAGCGTTTCTCGGGTGCGATCCCGATCCCCGTGTCGCGGACGTAGAAGTGCAGCACGATTGTCGGCGTGACAGTCACAACAGAGGGATTGCTCGGAGCATCGCCGTTCTCCGAGTGACTGACATCGAGTACGACTTCGCCGCTGTGCGTGAACTTGATCGCGTTGCCGACCAGATTGACCACGATCTGCCGCAGACGTCCGGCGTCGCCGATCAACGTGTCGGGAACGTCCGCTGCCACGCGAAACGCCAATTCCAGTTGCTCGCGATGAGCCCGCACCGCGAGCGACTTCATCGCATCGCCAAGCATTTCGCGGAGACTGAAGACATCTGGGATGAGGTCCATCTTGCCCGCCTCGATCTTCGAGAAGTCGAGGATGTCATTGATGACTCGCAGCAACGATTCGCCCGATTCACGAACGGTCAGCAGGTATTCGCGCTGTGCGTCGGCCAGCGGCGTGTCGAGCACCAATTCGGTCATGCCGATGATCGCGTTCATCGGCGTTCGAATTTCGTGGCTCATGTTCGCCAGAAAATCGCTCTTGGCATGGTTCGCCGATTCGGCGGCATCTTTCGCTTCACGCAGCGCGGCCTCGGCCGCTTTGCGTTTCGTAATGTCGTGAACGAACGCCGCGAAGACGATGCTGTTGTTTGCCTGTCCGGGACGGGCATTCGGCGCACTCTCCTGCCGGCCATCGAGTGAGCGGTCTCCGTTGTCGAGTCGCCGATCATCCAGTCGCAACGCAGAGATTGTGACCTCCACGGGAAACTCGTGACCGTCTCGATGCAGCGCGGTGAGTTCGAGTCGCTGTCCCAGAATCTTCGCCTGTCCCGTACTGAGATACCGGCGCAACCCCGATTCGTGTGCCGCACGGAACTGGGTCGGAATGATGACTTCGACCAACGGCCGGCCGAGCACATCGCGCTCGGCCCAGCCGAACGTTGCTTCGGCCTGCGCGTTCCAGTCAATGATCGCACCGTCGTGATCCATCGCGATGAATGCATCGAGCGCGGTCTCGACAATCATCCGCGTGCGAAACTCGCTATCGCGCAGAGCCTGCAACGCTTCCTTCTGCTCAGTGATGTCGTGTGAAATGCCGAACGTGCCGATCAGATTTCCCTGCTTGTCGCACAACGGCAGCTTGCTCGTCGTCACCCAACTGGTGCGGCCGTCCGGCCAGACGTGCTCTTCTTCTTTGCCGACAATCGCCCGGCCCGAACGCATCACTTCTTGCTCGTCGCGGAACGAGGCTTGAGCATCCTCGGCTTTGAAAAAATCGAAGTCGGTTTTGCCGACTGCTTCTGCCACATCATGCAAACCGGAACGCAGCGCTTTCGATTTGCTGACTCTCAAAAACCGGCTCGTCGCATCTTTGAAATAGATACTGTCCGGCAGGTTTTCCATCAGTGCGCGGAGCAAGTCACGCTCTTGTCCAAGAGCGGCCCACAGTTCGTTCTGTTGGAGCGCGTATCGAATCGCGTGTTCCAAGTGCCCAACGTCGCGGACATCTCGAACCAGATAATCCGCCGCACCCGCTCGCAACGCGGCGACGTCCAAGTCGTGGTTTTCGTCCTCGGAGGTCACGATCAACGGAGCCTGACATTCCGCTGCAACCGCCGCGACTAATTCCACGCCGCGGTTCCCGCTGATGCGATGATCGACCAAGTAGACGTCATGCCGCGCCTGCCGGATCTCTGCGACTCCAGCCTCGAACGAGCTGGCCCAATCCAATGCGAATCGGCCGGGATACCGTTCGTCGAACAACTCGCGCGTGACGCCAAATCTCGACGAATCGTCGTCGATCAGCAACACGCGAACAGTCGGCTCAGCCATGACACTCACTCCAGAGGAAGAGGTGCGGGATTCTAATCCTGCGGCGAGCCAAACGTCGCGTCCGACGCAACGCAGGTTTTCAACGTGTTCTTGACCGGCACGTTGAAAGCGTTCACCACGATTCTGCCAATTTCCGAAATTTCTTGTGCGATTCACACGGCGGCTACGTTTCTCGGTAGAAGAGCGCTAGATTCCTTGAGCCATGAAAGTCGAACACTTTGTGTCAAGTCCGGTTCGAGAATCGATCGACGTATCGAACCGGACGCTAGCGCGCAATGGCACTTACTTTACTAACCCGCAGCGTCAGCGAGGGCGATGACAAGAGGCGTTTCCCTTTGTTTCCCTCGCTGAC
>JAYVQJ010001106.1:0-3828 GCA_043777235.1 Planctomycetia bacterium | reverse complement strand
AAGGGAAACGCCTCTTGTCATCGCCCTCGCTGACGCTGCGGGTTAGTAAAGTAAGTGCCATTGCGCTAGCGCGTGCCGGCTCACAAAACTTGACACACCGTGTTTGAGGCTCAAGGACGCTAGCGCGTTCCGGCTCATCGGCTGTCGGCTTCAGCGAGAAGTGTCGGATTATTTGCCGAAGAGCGGGCTGGTCTGACCAGTCGAGGTCTGCGGCTTGATCCGCTTGTTTCCAGAGATCGCGCCCGAGACTTGGCCAGACATTTTGTCAACCGGCGGTTCCCGTTGCCCCGCTTTCAATTGATAGCCTCTTTGGGTTCCGGGAACGAACAATTTCCGTTGCGGCTGATAACCAATCCACGCCAGGAAGTCGTTGAGACTCACGACGCGAACACCTTGTTCTTTGGCTTCAATCCCCAGCTTCTTCTTGTTGGTCTGAATTCGTTGGATGCGGTCCTTGTCTTCATCTTTGGCCGCGAGTGCCATATCGGGAATTTCGCCCACCACCAAAAACTTCGTGTTGACGTCAATTCCCGGAACGCCCTCGCCGTAGTCAATGAAATCATTGGGAAACTTCATGTAACGAATGCGCTTACCTTCGTCGTCGACTTCATTGTCAATCGCGGCACCGGCTCCCGCGACGAGTTCGTGAAGTTTTTGACGATCGCTCAGCCCATCGCCATCAAGGTCGATGATCCCCACGAACGAAAAGTTCAAGCTGCGGCCGGGGCTCCACATGGGAGTGAAGATCGGGTCGCCTTTGACGATTGGCTGATAGAGTTCGTCCTTGATGATCCGAGCCTCGGCCGTGTGTTCGTCAATGATCCGAGTGACTTCGATCGCTCCCTTGATATCGTTGCTGCCGCGAGCCACACCGTTGTGATTCTTGGTGTAGACACTGAACGTTGTCCGCTTCCGAAGATTGTCCGCCTCGCCAAGATTGATCCAGACGCGACCATTTTGGTGATCGACCCAACGCACCTCGCCGTCAGCAACTTCGAAGCTGGTCTGATTGAGGGCGTCGATCTCGTCGGTCAGCTTGACATTGATCGCGGTGAGTTTGGCGATGTCGGCGTCAAGTTTTTTGACTTCGGCCGCTCGCGCCGCCTTCTCGTTTTCGAGTTCCGTCGCAGCCTCGTTCGCGGCCTGCGTCAGTTCGTCGATTCGCTTTTGCTTCGCGCGAACCTCTTCGTCTTTGTTCTTGATGGCGACGCTCAGATCCCCTTCGGCTTTCTCGCGGCCGGTATTCTGCGTGTTGACCTGCACTTGATAAACACCTCGCAGATCCTCCAACGTCTTTTGCAAGGCTGCGAGATCATCGCGAGCCTTGGCCTTGTCCTTCTCCAATTCGTCGGCTTTTTGCTTGAGCGAATTGATCGCGGCCTTGTGAGTTCGCTCGGCAACTCCGGCCTTGTCGATATCCGCCAAGTTCGCGGCGCGAACCTTGGTCAGGTTTCCCTCTTCGCTGAGCCCATAATCTTCGCCGGGATTGCCGGTGATCTTTTTCAGGTCTTCGAATTCTTCTCGAACTTTGCGTTCGAGTTTCTCGCTGTTCTGACGCTCGGCGATGGATTTGTTATTCGCCTCAGTGACCTGCTTGATCTGTTTCTGGTCCATGTAGACCAGCGTGCCGAGGATCACGATTCCCAGCGACAACACGATCACAGCGACCTGATAACCAATCGGCTTATTTTGCGGCGCAGCCATGACACACCTCGATGAGAGAATGGAGTGGTCGGAATATCGGAACCGGAACGAATCAACGTGACAGCGGAACTCTACCCAGCCTCTGAGCCGGGTCAAGACGCGGTCAGCGGAGCGGTCGTAGCAGTCGATTCGGCCGGACCACTCGCCGAATTTGCGGAGCACGCCGATTGTGAGACGGGAACGAGAGGGGATTGGTCGTTGGTTATTGGTCGTTGGTCATTGGTTATTTGGGAACCACACGGACTAGATTCCCGCACGGTTTGACCAATGACCAATCGTTCGACTGTCCGACTTACCGTAGGGTGGGACAAGCGGCGTTTCGCCGTGCCGGCCCACCAGATATTTTCAGCGGGCTTTCTGGTGGGCCGGCGCTCGAAGCGAGCTTGTCCCACCCTACATCGTCGCAAGTCAGACAGTCGAAATGACCAATCACCAATGACCAATCCCACGCTCATCCTGATCGACACGTTCTCGCTGCTGTTTCAGGTGTTTCACGCGATCCCGTCGATGACCAGTCCCAAGGGGCTGCCATCCAATGCTGTCTTCGGCTTCACACGCGATCTGTTCAACCTCTTACAGACTCAGCGGCCGACGCATTGGCTGTGCGCGATGGACTCGCCAGGGCCGGGAACTCGCGAGGCTCTGTACCCAAAGTACAAAGCCAATCGCACCGAGATGCCCGCTGACCTGCGTCCGCAGATCGAGATGGTCCAACAAGTGATGGACGGCTTCGGCATCCCGAAACTCCCCTGCCCCGGCTGGGAGGCGGACGATGTCATCGCGACGCTGACTCGGCAAGCGGTCGAGCGCTGCTTCGACGTCCGCATCGTCACCAATGACAAAGACGCGAGACAACTGCTCGGCCCGCAGGTCCGAATTTACAACGTGCGAAAAAACACTTGGCTCGACGAAGCGGACCTGAAGGCAGATTGGGGAGTCCGGCCAGATCAAGTCATCGACTATCAATCGCTGGTCGGCGACAGCGTCGATAACGTTCCGGGGGTTCCGCTGGTTGGCCCCAAGAAAGCGACCGCGCTGCTGGAACAATTCGGATCGCTCGACAACGTGCTGACCAATGCCGACAAAGTCGCGGGCGAAAAGCTCAAATCGAATCTGAAAGAGTTCGCCGATCTCGCGCGACTCAGCCGCACGTTGGTCACGCTGAATCAGCATCTCGATTTGAACATTGACTGGGACGCGCTGCGCGTCGGCAAAGTCGATGTCGCGCAGCTCACCACGTTGTTTCACGAGTTCGGATTCCGCCGCTTCATCGATGATGCCAAGTCGCTGCCGCCTGAGCTCAAGCTCGCTGCCATCGACGAGCCAGTCGTCACGCCGCACGCCGACAGTTCATCGCCCGCACCACCGCACCGCTGCACGATCATCGAGACCGCGGCGCAGCTCACGGCATTCATCGAGCAATTGCGGACGCAGCGCGAGTTCTGCCTCGACGTGATTGCGTCATCGCCAAATCCCACGCGAGCCGACATCGTGGCTCTGACATTCACTTGGGAAGCCGGCCACTCGTGGTTCGTTCCAGTCTCATCGTCGTTGGCCGTCGCGCACGGTGACAGCGTCGAACTGCCACAGACTTCGGCCCGTCGTCAGCAGTCGCTCTTCGCTGATGACGAAGCTGAGTCGCTTGCCAAGTCCCCCTCCCCTGCCCCGCAATCGGCGACGGCCGATGTGTTGCTCGCGCTGAAGCCGATTCTCGAATCGCCTGATGTGCAGATCTCGAATCACGATCTCAAGTTTGATTTGCTGCTGCTTCGCCGAGCGGGAGTTCATGCAACCGGGATCGGCGTCGATCCGATGGTCGCCAGTTATTTGCTCGAAGCTGGAGCACGCGGGCACGATCTTCCATCGCTGGCCGAAAAGTATCTTCAGCAAGTGTTGCCATCGTTCGATGTGACGATGTTCGACGATCAGACTCGTTTGACAACATGGGCGGCACAGCGAGCCGAGGTGGCGTGGCAATTGTCTCGTCAACTTGCAGACGAACTGCATCGCGCTGGCTTGTGGGATTTGTACTGGAATCTCGAACGCCCGCTGATCGGCGTGCTGGCCGAGATGGAAGCCTGCGGTATTCGCGTCGATGTTGCCGAGCTACAGCGGCAATCGGTC
>JAYVQJ010001105.1:0-3828 GCA_043777235.1 Planctomycetia bacterium | reverse complement strand
CGAGCGGTGATGCCCATCGGCAGTTCGTAGCAGCCCGGCTTGTTGACGTGGCCGCTGACGCAATACAGCTTCGGGCCGTAGCTGCCGGCGTCGCGCGGGTTGTTCGGGTCCGGCGGCACGCCCATCGACTTGAACCACTCGACGCCCCGATCCAGGATGTGCGTCACGCACGCCAGCGTCTCGATGTTGTTCACGATCGTCGGCTTGCGGAACAGCCCCTCGATCGCCGGAAACGGCGGCTTGATCCGCGGCCACGCCCGCTTGCCCTCCAGGCTTTCGATCAGCCCGGTCTCCTCGCCGCAGATGTACGCTCCCGCCCCGCGATGCAGAAACACGTCGAGGTCTTTGCCGCTGCCGAGAATGTTCTTGCCGAGCAGATTCGCGGCATAGCAATCCTCGACCGCCTGCTTGAGCGCTCGATAGCTGCGGCCGAACTCGTACCGCAAATAGATGTACGCCGTGCTGCACTTGATTGCATGACACGCGATCGCGATCCCCTCGATGATCTGATGCGGATCCCCCTCCATGATGATCCGATTGTTGAACGTCCCCGGCTCGGACTCATCCGCGTTGACCGCGAGATACACGGTCGCCGCATCCTTCGGCAGGAACGTCCACTTCACGCCGGTCGGAAACCCCGCCCCGCCGCGGCCTCGCAACCCCGACGCCTTCACGGTCTCCGTCACCTCGGCCGGAGCCATCTTGAGCGCCTTCTCCAGCGCTCGATAACCGCCGTCGGCTCGATAAGTCTCCAACGAAGCACTGTTCGGCTTCCCGATCCGTCTCAACAACACTGGTTCAAAAATTGGCACTGAATTGTCCTTGGTCCGTTGTCAGTTGTGTTTGATTACAGCGACTGCATTCTCATCAGTGGCTTGCTCTGAGGACTTCGTAAATGAGACGTAGGTTCGACCGCTTGTCTTTTGTCGTTCTCGTAGATCGGCCATCATCGCTCGAACGTCGTATTTGAATTTCTTGGCATGCTCGTCCTTGATGCGGTGAAGTTCCGCGATCACCGGATCGGGCTTAATCGCTTCTTGATTAGGTCTCATCGCTGCTCTCCTTAAGATGTTCTGGAGTGCAAATTCTTGGGCACTGATAGCCGAGGCTTCGACAAACAGCCTCAATGTCGCTGATCTTCGTGGCATTGTTGATGTGCCGAAAATTCCAAGTCACAAGATAGTCCATTTGATGGACCGCAGCGATTGCGATGTGCGTGGCATCGTCGGCAGCCACCGTTGGAACAGCCTTGCGCGACAACAACGCCACAGCGAGATCGTCCACTTCGGAGTTGCCATCGAGCAACGCAATCGTTGCTAGCACGTCGAGTCGTTCTTCAGCAGCTTCTTTGTCACCCTCGCTGGCCTCATCGACGACAAGACCGGATGCGAACAACTCAAACCGTTCGCGACTTGTTGCCCACCATTCTTTCGTCGCGGCCTGCTTCGCCAAGACACGAACGTCCGTGCTCGGCCAAGCCGTCAGGTAGCTGACAACAGACGTTTCAACGTAGACCTTGGGCAACATGGCTTACAACTTCTCAATCACTTCGCTCGCCGTTTCGGTCGTCAGGCAGACATGGCATTCGTCGTTGGCCAACATGCAGGGGGCACCTTCGCAGGCTCCGAGGCATTCGGCGAATTCGAGCGTGAATTTGCCGTCGGGAGTCGTGTCGCCCGGTTGCAGGTGGTACTTCTGGCAGAGTTCGGCCAGCAATTCCTCGCCGCCGCGCAACATGCACGACAGGCTGCGGCAGACTTGCAGCCGATGCTTGCCGAGCTTGTGTTCCGGGTCGCGGAAGAAGCCGTAGAAGCTCATCGTGTCGTGAACTTCCGCCGGGTGCAGCTCCAGAATCTCAGCGATCTCCTTGATCGCTTCGAGCGGCACGCACCGCAACGCGTCCTGCACATGATGCAACGCCGGCAACGTGACCGCCTGCTTCGTCGGATATTTGGCCAACTCGGCCAGAATTTTTTGGCGGATGTCTTCGGAAAGGAAACTCATTTCACCGTGACTTTCTGGATGATCGCGAGTCCGTAGGATGGCCGCCCTCGGCCGTCCGTTCGATTTGTCATTTCAAATTTGAGATTTCATATTTCAAAACAAGGACGGCCGAGGGCGGCCATCCTACTTTTAATGATGTCGCTCACTCATCGGGCCAGCGAGCCGCGAGATCAAACAACTTCCGCAAGCCCAAAACCAATCCAGGCAAGCGCGGCGTCGAAAATGTTTCGTTCGCCGAATACGTCTTCTTTGTTCGCCGACCGCCCTTCTGGACCCAAACCGTCAGCGTCTCGGTGAACCGGTCGAAAATCCAATACTCTTGAACGCCCGCGTCGAGATACTCGTCGCGTTTGGTTTCGTAGTCACGCACCCAATCACGACGATCCTTTGACACGAACTCCACAGTGATCGTCGGCGTTTCGTTCTTGCGAGGCAGTCGGCCCAAGCCCGCCCAGATGACTCGGTCGGCGCGACGGCGGTTGTCGCCCGTCTCGACATCGTGCTCGGACAGCGTGGCGTCGAGTGCCGATCCTTGCGGGTGATACTCCTGATAGTTTCTCAGGATGCGGCCGAGTTCTTCATTCGGATCACGTTCGTTGGAGAGAGGAGCGGGTGACACAATCAAGACTCCGTTGACGAGTTCGTAGCGCCAGCCTCGTTCAAATTCGCCGCGATCGAATTCGCGCGGCGACATCACTCGCCCGTTGTCCGTCGGCCCGAAGCTCGGCGGAAGCTTTCGATGCGGCTGCGGTCTCGGTTTTGGTTTGGCTCGCGTGCGACGTTTGGTGATGGTCAACATGAGCAGCCCTCGCTGTGCAGGTTCTAGTTCTTGGTGACTTTGGTCCGCTTCTTGGCTTTGGCGGGCCGAGCATGCTGCTTTGCCAATACCTTTTTGGGTTTGGCCGGTTTCTTCACGCCTTTGGCAGAGCTGACCGTGAATCCGAGTTCTTTGGCGGTTTTGTCGGCTCGATCGAACAGAACATCAACGTCGCCGCCGCAGTCTTTCCAAAGCTGATCGCGATTACGGAAGACCTCTTCCAAAATGGGATTAGACATGTTGAGCTTCCTCCAATTGGCGCGGTGTGCGAATCACCGGCGGCTCGAAGCCGGCTTTACGACAGATTCGGTCGATCTCGCCGTGAGTCACCGGATTGTTGATGTGCCGCATATTCCAGGTCACAAGATAATCCATGCCAGCCACTGCCGCGATGGCGATGTGTAGCGCGTCGGCACGTTCGGTTTCCGGCACGGCTCCCGCTTTGACGAGCTTGCGGGAAAGTTTGCGAGCTTGCGGATCAGACCGGATCAGCGACAGTGAATTCAGTACAACTAACCTTTCCTTGGCGGCTGTCGGATCTCCCAGCTTGGCCTCTTCGACGACCACATTCGACGTAAAGAGTTCGCAGTCGCCTCGGCAGTTCGTCCACCACGATTTCGTGATCTCTTGGTCCCGTCGCACGATTGGATTCTTGCTGGGCCATGCTGTCAGATAACTGATCACTGTGGTTTCGACGTAGACTCGCTTCAACATCATGCAACTCATTCCGCCTGAAGGCGGGACTACGAACTTACCGATCCAACTCCGCCGCGATGATGTTCCGGCTGCCGAGGACCGCCACGACACCGCTGAGCATCAGGCCTGGGATGCTGTGCGGGAAGACGGCGAAGTGGATGTAGCTGGGTGGGCGGCAACGGGCTCGGTACGGTTTCGAGCTGCTGTCGGCGGTGATGTAGAAGCCGAGTTCGCCGTTCGGGCTTTCGGTCGCGGCGTAGATCGATTCGGTCGGGGTCGGGAAGCCGCGGTTGGGCATGATCACCTCGAAG
>JAYVQJ010001104.1:0-3846 GCA_043777235.1 Planctomycetia bacterium | reverse complement strand
AAAGCCCCGGCACATTCAACGCCATCCTGCAACAAGCCGAGACGGCGAAGACCGCGCTGCACGACGCCTTCTCCCAGATCAACCACTTGATCGCCTCGCTGAAGCGTCACCGTCGCCAGTCGAAGCTCATGCAATCGACCCTCGCGTCGCTCAAGCAACTTCAGACGCTCGAAGTGTGAGTCGTCGGTCGTCGCTCCCGTCGATGAGTCGTGATCCACGAGGTGACTGTGCCTCGTGGATCGCGTCCATCAGGTGTTTCCGCCAACAGCGGAACCGCCGTCCCATTCTGATTTGGAGTTCAGAGCATGAGTGCTCGAAGAAAGCTCAACCAAGCCCACGTCAACGGAGCGTTGCTGCTCGCGCTGGTCGTCGGCTGGATATTTCAGTCGCTCAGCGCGTTCATCATCGCCGCCATCTTCTTCGTCGTGACCGCGATGTACACGCACGATATTCGTCCGAGCGGCAACTACGACTCAACGTCCCTCAATCTCTCGCCTCGATCACCCCCGGGGCGTCGCCGATCGAAGAACCGGCGGGAGTAATCGACATTTCAGCCGCAGCAGGAAAGGATCACCATGTCACTCAAGGTCAACATCGGCTTCAGCCGTAAAGTCGGCGAACCACATTTCAGCTCGCGCGGAGCGAGTGTCCATCTGGAACTGGAATTGGACACGACTCTGCTGGAGCAACCAGACCGATTGCTTGAACGAATTCACGAAGCGTTTGAATTTGCCCGCAGCGCGGTCGATGCCGAGTTGGACGGTACGAAGTCACTGCGTCAGTCCCTTTCCGAGGGGCCGCTGTTCGCGTCCCATCCATCGGCGATTGAGACGACACTCAACGGCTGATGCGGTGGGTTCCCGGACACGGATATTCAAAACTTCGCCGCGCGAATCCGCGCCGGCACGATCACGTTGTTGATCCACTGAATACGGGGCCAGCCTTCGGGCTGGCCCCGTCGGCATTTTTTTTAGCTATGCGGATTCGAGAAATCCACGAGTACAACAACGGTTTGCTTAGGAAGCCAACTCATAATTTCTTCCGATGAGCAGCACGGCCGATGCGGCCCCAGCGCGATTTCGATGGCCGACACTTTACGAACGCCGTTGCTAAGTGAGCGAAGTTGCCGGAGATTATTGAGCGGCACGTCTCAAGGCACGAGCACTGCGGCTCCGCGGAGTCGCCCCTCGCGCAATGCGGACAAGGCTTCGTTCGCATCGCAGAGAGCAAAACTCTGGACTTCGGTCCTTACCGGCACTTGCGGGGCGAGCTTCAAGAACTCCTCGGCGGCATTGCCGGAATGTTCGTCGGGCAGTGGATCGGCCGGCGATTGTCCGGTCCCGTTCTCGAAAAAGTTTTCGTCGTGGCGATCGTGGCGGTTGCCGCGTTTGTTATCGTTCGCAATCTCAACGCCTGAATTTCTCGCGGAGATTCGCAGCGGCTGTGCGATGGCGAAGCGCTGGGTGGGCGGCTGTGTGCGGAACGGGCACAGCAGGTTCGTTGCCGCTCTGGCTTTCGCTGCTGTGGGAACGACGAGAAGCGGACGTCTTCGCTGTGAATCGGCTGGCTCGGAACGGGACGTTCGCGGAGGCCGTGGTTTGGCACACCGATTGCCTCATTCAAATGTTTGAATGTGAACATCGAATTCCTCGTAGCCACGTTCGCCAGAATGTGGGGCTTCGCCGGTTCGCCCACGTTCTGGCGAACGTGGCTACGGGGTAGGAGCGGACTCTCATGAAATGGTCTTGGACGGTGGGGCGAATCGCGGGGATCGAGCTGCGCGTGCATACCACGTTTGTCATGCTGTTGGTGTGGCTGTTGGTTGCTCATGTTTTGAAGGGTCATGATTGGTCCACGGCGCTGTTGGGGATGGGCTTCATTGCGGCGTTGTTCGGGACGGTGGTGCTGCATGAGCTGGGTCATGCGCTGGCGGCGCGACGCTTCGGCATCCGCACGCGAGACATCACGCTGCTGCCGATTGGCGGCGTGGCGCGCTTAGAGCGGATGCCGGAAGACCCGCTGCAAGAACTGGTCGTGGCGCTGGCCGGGCCGGCGGTCAACGTGGTGCTCGCGGCGATCTTCTTTTTCATTCTGGAATTCACGCAAGGCTTGCAGAGCCTCGCGGCCCCGGAAGAGGCGCTGAAAGTCGGCGGCGGGTTTCTGACTCAGATGATGTGGGTGAACGTGGCGTTGGCCCTGTTCAATCTATTGCCGGCGTTTCCGATGGATGGGGGCCGCGTGCTGCGGGCGATCCTGGCCACGCGGATGGACTATGTGCAGGCGACGCAGATTGCCGCGACCATCGGGCAAGGCATGGCGTATTTGTTCGGCTTCATCGGACTGTTCTCGAATCCGTTCCTGCTGTTCATCGCGCTGTTCGTGTGGATGGGGGCCGCGCAGGAGGCCGGCCTGGTGCAGATGCGCGCGGCGTTGGACGGGATTCCGGTCCAACGTGCGATGATCACCGACCTGCGGACGCTCGCGCCGCAGGACCAACTGGATCAAGCGGTGCGGCACATTCTCGAAGGCTTTCAGACGGACTTCCCGGTGATGGAGGGGGGCCATGTGGTGGGAGTTTTGACTCGCACCGATCTGCTGACGGCGCTGGCCCAGCACGGCCAAAGCGTGCCGGTCTCGTCCGTGATGCAGACGAAATTTCTCACGGCAGCACCGACGGAGATGTTGGAAGGGACGTTCGCGCGGTTAAGAGCTTGTGAGGGCTGCTCGTCGGTGCCTGTCGTCGAGGGCGATCGGCTGGTGGGTCTGTTGACGACGGACAATATCACGGAGTTGTTGATGATTCGGCAGGCGCTCAGCGCGGCGCGCGAGCGTCGTGTGAATCCGGCGTAGTCACGCTCGCCAGAGGGTGGGTTGCGGTCCATGGCCAGCCCAAGTTCGGGCGAATGTGGCGATAAGGCGAGCGGCAAATGAGAATTGACCATTACAAGCCCGACGCGCCAGCGAGTGAATTCGGGGCGCGACTGGATGCACTCGCTGGCGCGTCGGGCTTGTATCACCGTGCCTCTTGGTAAGTGCTCATCTGCCGCTCGCCTAAGGAGTCTCAAGATGCCGTATCGGGCGGTGGTGGCCAAAGAGTTGGCGGACTTGCTGGGGGCGATTGCCCATCCCGCAAGGATTCGGATGATCCAAGAACTGCGGGCCGGTGAGCGGGATGTCAATTCGTTGAGCGAGGCGGTCGAGCTCAGCCAATCCAGTGCGTCCCAACATCTGATGGTGCTGCGAGCACACCGCGTGGTCGCGGAGCGGCGCGAGGGTCGGCATGTCTTCTATCGCCTCCGGCAGACGAAATTCGCCGACTGGCTGACGGACGCGGTGGACCTTCTGCCCGAAGCCGCCCAGGAATTTGATCAAGTCCGCGAGGCGATTCAGAAAGTTCGTTCCGTCGGAAGAACTGCGAAGAAGAAGCCGTTGAACAAATCACCGGACAATCAACGGTCGGAATAGTGGTCACGAGCGAAAAGGAAATTCATGTCGGTGAATGCCCAAGACACACGAACTTGGTTTGCAATGTCGAGTGACGACGCGCTGCGAGAACTCGCGATTGACCCTGCGCTCGGACTGACCTCCGCTGAGGTGGTTCAACGGCGCGAGCAGCACGGTTGGAACTCGCTCGCGGAAGTGCCGCCGGTGCCGCGCTGGAAGAAATTGCTCGGTCAGTTCAAAGACCTCGTGATTTGGATTCTGATCGTCGCCGCGATCATCGCCGGTGCGATGGGGGAATGGGCTGATACGGCGGCGATTCTGGCGATCGTGCTCGTCAACGGCATCATCGGCTTTCTTCAGGAAGAGAAGGCCGGGCGAGCGTTAGCCGCTTTGCAAAAGCTC
>JAYVQJ010001103.1:0-3854 GCA_043777235.1 Planctomycetia bacterium | reverse complement strand
CTGGAAACAACCCGCGGCTAGCGCCTTGCGGCTCACTTTCTCCCGGAATCAACACGAATGGCGGAGAGCCCCAATACTGAACTCGGACAAGTGCAACGCCTTGTCTTGATCCCGGAGCGAAGCGCAGACCTCCGGAAGATGCGGTGCTTGCATTCGATCCCAAAGGGATCGCAGAAACTCCACGAGGCAATCTCGTTTCTGGCATCCCGCCGGGATGCAAATTCTTCGACCGGTTCTCCGGTGGTCTCCGCTGCGCTGCGACCACCGGCTACTCTCTGTCATCCCTTCGGGATGAACCGCAATCGTCGCACTTATGACGAACTTACTCGGTTCTTCTTGCCGAACTGTCTTGCTGCGTCCCGCGAGACGCAGCCACCAAGATCGGTCTTCGCGCGTTCGACAAATTTGGCTTAACGTCCGCTCCGATTTGAATCACTTTCCTGGCGGACTCGATCGTCGTTGCAATCGCTTCGGGATGAGTCACGCCAAAACAAAGCACTCATGCGTCTCGCGTTGTTTGAAGATCAGGCGGCGAGCGGCTTCGCTCCGATCGCCTGGATGCGTCCGGTGTGCGAGCTGCTCTGCGGGCAGACCTCGTTGCGAGAACGTTTGCTGAAATACCTCCCGGTCACCGATTGGGGGGCGTTCGTCCGACCATTCCTGGCCGAGACATACCACGAGACTCATCCTCAAGCGGCCGTCAACAACTTGGATTGGCTGTCGCAGGAACCGACGCTGCTCGTCAACGCGCGCTGGCTGCCGGATGTCGCCGGCTTGCAAAGCCTCGAACACGCGCGGATCGAAGATGTCGGAGCGATCGGCCAGACGCCGGTTTGGCTGCGACTCCATCCCGACGAAGTGCCGCTGCTGTCTTTGGAGAATTGGGACGACGCACTGATGTCGCTGGCGCGAACGCGGCGGCGCACGGAAACGTCGGGGCGATTGGCCTCGCGACCGTGGGATTTCGTGTTGCACAACGCCGATCAGCTTCGCATCGACTTTCAACTGCGACGCGGCGGCACACTCCGCTCGTCGCGGCTGCGCGGAGCACACACGCTCGGCGCGAACGTGGCGGTCGTTGGCGATCTGTCGCAGGTCGAAGTCGATCCCACCGCGCGGCTCGATCCGTTCGTCGTGCTCGACGCGCGGCACGGACCAATCACGATCGACGCCGGAGCCGTCATTCAGCCATTCACGCGACTGGAAGGTCCGTGCCATGTCGGCTCCGGCTCGCAACTCTTCCGAGCCAACGTTCGCGAGGGGACAACGATCGGCCGCGATTGCCGAGTTGGCGGCGAAGTCGAAGCGTCGATCCTGCACGGCTTCGTCAACAAATATCACGACGGATTCCTCGGCCATAGTTACGTCTGCCCGTGGGTGAATCTCGGCGCGCTGACGACCAACAGCGATCTGAAGAACGATTACTCGAACGTCAGCGTGCCGCTCGAAGGTTTTTCGATCGACACCGGCAGCACGAAAGTCGGCAGCTTCATCGGCGATCACACGAAGGCCGCACTCTCGACACTGTTCAACACCGGCAGTTCGATCGGCGTGATGTGCATGTTGCTCCCGGCCGGAGAACTGTTGCCGAAGCACGTCCCGTCGTTCTGCCGCATCTGGCACGGCCAACTCGACGACCAAATCGACCTCGCCACCGGCATCGCCACCGCCCGCGCCGTCCTCGAACGCCGCAAGCAAGAATTCACGCCTGCTCAAGAGCGACTGCTGCGACAAGTGTTTAAGCTCACGCAAGCGGAACGCGAGACCGCGCTACATCGATCACGCGAAAGACGCCGCGCCGTTCCAAGCGTTTGAGCTTTCCATGCTGTTGCTTTCGGACAACCAAATCGACCGAGTCATCCACAACCACCGCCGGATGTTTTTTGGCGGACTGGCTTGGTTCGCATTGATGCTTGCTCTTCCGATTCCGAAGCCATTCAAGATTGGATTTTTCACATCGTTTGCGATTTTGGGTTACGGCGAATTCGCCTTCGTACTGCAAAGATGGAGAACTGACCGTGGTCTTTGGATGCTGGCGATGTTTTTGGCGGTGATGTACGCGCTCATTGTCGGCGCATTGGAATATGAACAAATCCGACCCCTGCTGAAACCGGCGGGAATTGGGGGCATGGTTCCAAACGGTTGGGACGAATTTCGGCTCGCGGTTGATGGAACCTTCTGTCTGCTGGTCTTTGGCAAATTCGTCCGCTTTGCGTTTTCGGTGGCGGTTCGGAATTGGCAACTGACTCATTCGCCGCGATCGACCGAACCTCCACCGAATGACACAAACTATTTGGACTGAATTGCCGACAGCAGCGCTTCGCGGTTTTCTCGCCACGCGGTTGGGCCGCTGGCGTCGGTTGGGAGTTCGAGCGTGATCGTCGGGAGCTTACGGTCGATGCCGGCCCAGGAGCCGAAGCTGCCGGGGGTCGGATAGCCGATTGTCTTGAGCACGGAATACTCGTTGTGGCGACTCATCGCCTTCGCTAACTCTTCAGCCGGGCCGTCGAAGTTGTTGCCGTGCTTGCCGCGCGGGATCGCGTGCAGAGTGATGATGCGATCGGGCTGCCAAGACTCGACCAACTCGATCAGCAATTGCGATTCCGGTTCGGACGCGGGTTGCTCGCCGCCGAAGTAGCGGTCTTTCTTGCCGACGGCAAAATTCTTGGCCGGGAAGTTGCGGTTCAGGTCGATCGCTCTCGCGTTGATCCGAGTTCCGCGGGCCAATCCATCCGGATTCGCGACCGGCACGACGACGACGCGACGATCGCGATACGCCTCCGAGTGCTTGGTGAGATGCTCGACCAACTGATGCGCGACGAAGGCGGTGTTCGGCTCATCGCCGTGAATCGCGGCGAAGATCAACGTCTTGGGGCCGGTCACTCCGAAGAAGTGCCCGACGATCGGCAGGCCGAGCACCGACTTCCCCAACTGCCGCGTCTGAGGTCCGAGGGCGGGCAGTACTTCCGCCGGTCGCGTCGCAGCGGGCGCGAGAATCGCCGTCGAGATCGACGTGCAAGTGCAGATCCTCTCGCAGGCCGACCACTGAGCGCGTCGAGCCTTTGACCGGGAGCGATTCCAAACTCGGCAGTGGTTCGCACAGCAAGGTGTAACGACAACGACACATCGGCAATTGCTGTGTCTCGGTGGTGCCGTCACATCTTCGGCAAGCAGGCCCCTTGAGAAGAGCACGACGATCCATGCCGCGATCATGGCTTTCAGAAATTGTCCGCGCGTTTGACGGCTCGGCTCATCACGCGGAGCGATGATGGCTACGTAGCCGTCACGCTCCCGCGTGACGAGCCGAACTAAAGGACGCGCGGAAACTTCTAGTGATCCGCAAAACCCTGCGGGGTTGCGACGGACGATCGAATCGAAGGAGATCATCGTCAGCTCAACTCTGCGGAGTCCGCGGAGCCTCTGTGCGAAACTCGACCTGCAACGCGCCGAGCATCTTGGTGATCTGGGCTTCCTTACGATTGATGTTGAGCACGTTGTCCAGCACGAACGCGCGCGGCTCGTTGGTCGGATGCAGAATCAACCGGCCGGAACGGAGCAGCATGTACTCGAACACGTCGTTGATTTCTTTGCTGATCCGCAAGTTCGGAGCGGAGAAGCGTTCCAGGTCGCTCAAGAATCCGTGATGGTGCATCAGTTCGTTCGGGCGGACTTCCCAATAATCGAACCGAGCCATGACCCACACGATGATGTAGAGCAAGCTCAGCAACACCGCGAACATCATGTAGAAGTGCGCGTTGGCCCAAGGCTTCAACGCATCGAAGAACTTCGACACGAACGGCACCAGATCGGGACGATTCGTGAACAGCAGCACCGCTCCCATCCCCGCCGCCGCG
>JAYVQJ010001102.1:0-15306 GCA_043777235.1 Planctomycetia bacterium | reverse complement strand
CCATTTCGAGAATCCCGAACGGTCGCATCAGTTCGATGAACGCTTCCAGTTTTCCTTCCTGGCCGGAGATCTCGACCATGACGTGCGTCGAGCTGACGTCCACGATGCGGCCGCGGAAGATTTCGACCAGCTCTTTGATTTCGGCGCGGCGGTCGTTCGCCGTGCTGATCTTCATCAGCATCAGGTCACGCTCGACGAACTTCTGGTCCGAGAAGTCGATCACGCGGACGACGTTGATGATTTTCTCAAGCTGCTTGCGAACCTGATCCAACACCCGCTCGTCCCCTTCGACGACGAAGGTGATTCGGGAGTATTCAGGATTCTCGGTCTCGCCGACGGCGAGGCTTTCGATATTGAACGCGCGTGACGCCAGCATCCCGGAGATGTGTGCGAGCACACCCGGTTGGTTCATCACCAGCGCCGAGAGAACATGTTTCATTCGGAGATCACCTTCGTATCGCAAATCAGCCGGCACGCGCTAGCGTCCGGTTATCGAGTTTTCGGCGAACCGGACGCTAGCGCGTTCCGGCGAATGGCCGAGTGGCAGTCTCATTCACCTAATGCTCGCCGTTCGGCGGAAAGGGGCGGCAGTCTAAGGTCGTTTCCGCTGATTCACAACGATCCGGATTTCTGAGGTGGACTCGCGAAAACTCCGGCAGTTCTCGATGAAATCGACCGGCAGACACTCACAGAATCGCCAGTGGATTTCGTCGCTCTTCGAGCGTGCCGCGGGTGACGCCCACCCGATTCGCCGCGTTGAGCTTCTTCCAAACATCTCGCCCGGCAACCTGGCCGCTCAGCAGATCGCGATACAAATCGAGCATCAGCCGAATCTCATCCGGCGATTCATCGAGCAACTCGACTCGGAAGTGTTTCACGCCGCGAGCGATCAGCTCCGGCACCGCTTCCGCCGCGCTTTGCGGGATCGCATTGAACAGTGTGTTGCGGCAGCCGACGTCGGCGGTCAGTCGATGTTCGACCCCTTGTCGGTCTCTAAGATGGACGGCGTGCCGATCACATGGCCGACCGCAGTTCGTCGGATTCGTCCCCGGCGAGAGGACCGCACAGAAGACGCAGTGCTCCATGTGAAACATCGGCATGTGCTGGTGAATGACGACTTCCAACCACTCCGTCGGACACGCGGCCACCAAGTCGAGCAGTTGATCGCGATTGAGATCGTAAGACGCGGTGACTCGCTGTGCTCCGCGAGCGATCACAAACTGAGCGGTCAGTTCGTTCGTCACGTTGAGCGAGAAGTCGGCGACGAACGGCACACCCTCATTCGCGAAGAACCACAAGCCGCCGAGATTGCGCACCAGAATTCCGTCGGCTCCGTGTTTCATCAACGCGCGAAACAAACCGGCCTCCTCCGGCTTCTGAATGCGCGGCGTCGCCAACCAGATTTCGGCACCGGCCTCGTGTGCGAGTTGGACCGCCTCGCGGTATTCGCGGATGTCTTGAAAGTCGGCGGCGAGTTTTCGCTCGCCGTGTGCAAGCACGACACGAAGTTGATCGAGCGTCCGGCAGAGGACGTGCAGTGAAGGTGGGCCGACTTCGCCGAAGTCGGCACCCAGTTGCGTTGCTCGCAAAACCGATTTCGGCGAAATCGGTCCACACTCCGCCAGCAGAGACGCCAACGCCGACTCACTGGCGATACGTCGTTGCGGAACACGCGCGGCCGACGCTTCCAATTGTCGAATCATTTCGTGTCGCTGTTCGCTCAACACACTCAACGGAATCATTGGCGAGCCGTCGATCTGCGCGGCAAGTTCCCGTAATTCATAAACCGTCTGCCCCAGCCGACCGAGTTGCGAGCGGAGAAAATCGTTCGTCACCGGATGCTTCCTCGCGGCTTCCAGCGGCAGCGGCGATGAGACATCGCAACTTGCTCCGTTCGTCGAACGGCCAACGACTCGCAGCGGCTGACCGACGCTCGCTTCGACGCGCAGATCGACCGGCACGCGGCGCAGCGGATCGGCGCTCGTGAACGTTTTCCGCAGACGTGCCGACAGCTTCGGATCGTCGGTCTTCCAGAGTTGCTGTCCCGGCCAGAGCCGCTCGAAGTCGATCGCGCCGCGTTGAAAAGTCAGTTCGACAAGGCCGCTCGAAACTGAGTGATCCAGTTGCTGACCGCGCTGCCAGACCTCGAAGACTCGGCCACCTTGTTCGTCGTTGTCCGCGCGGTTGCCCTCGAAGACGAGTCCGTCACCGGCCGCGATACCGCAGGCCAATTGCACCGCAACTCGGCCACGCGCCACCGATTGCACCGTGCCAAGAAACACGCCCCGCTTCGCCGACGAGATCGCCGGGACGAGCATCTTGTGATCGTCGCCTTGCAGCCAACCAGGCGAGAAGCCCCGCGAAAACGAGAGCTGCATCTCTTCGACGTCTTGCGTCGAGAACTCGACCGACTGGTCGGCAAACGCGGCGTCGATCGCACGTCGATAATGCCGAGTGATGTTCGCGACGTACTCAGCCGACTTCAGCCGGCCCTCGATCTTGAATGAGATCACACCGGCGTCGATCAACTCCGGAGTCAGTTCATACGCCGCCAAGTCCTGCGGGCTGAGCAGATACTTTTGATCGCCGAGATCGACGTCTTCGCCATCACAAACCAATTCATACGGCAGCCGACATGCCTGAGCACACTGCCCGCGATTCGCACTGCGTCCGCCGAGCGATTCACTCGTCAGACACTGCCCGGAGTACGCGACGCAGAGCGCCCCATGCACGAACGCCTCCAGCGGCATGTCGATCTGTGACGCGATCTTGGCGATCTGTTCGAGCGACAACTCGCGAGCCAGCACGACGCGCTCAACGCCGAGTTCCTTCGCGATCTGAATCCCTTCACTGCTGGTCAGCGTCATCTGCGTCGAAGCATGAATCGGTAAGTCGGGACAGATCGCACGAATCAACCGCACGGCTCCGAGGTCTTGCACGAGCACGGCATCAACGCCGGTCTCGGCCGCGACGCGGATGACGCGCTCGACTTCGGGCAACTCGTTCGTGAAGACCAGCGTGTTAAGCGTCAGATAGCCCTTCACGCCCCGCTCGTGCAGCAATCGCATCAGCTCCGGGAGCTGCTCCTCGCCGATGTTCGTCGCGCGTGCCCGTGCGTTGAAACCGGTGTCGAGACCGAAGTACACGGCATCCGCCCCGTTCTCGACGGCGGCGCGAGCACATTCGAGATCGCCGGCAGGAGCGAGAAGTTCTGGTCGCGGACGTGGCTGAAGCGAGGTCACAGCGATTGTCCGATGGCGTAGATCGAAGCGGTGTCGAGCACTTGGTCGTTGGACTCGAACAGGCGAGCGACGGCGGCTCGGTGAATCTTCATCTTCGTGCCGCCGACTCCGATGGCTCCGTAACAGAGTTGTCCGTCGCGGTCTTTCGCCTTGTCCATGACTTCAACGCCGCCGATGCCCAAAGGTGGGACGGCGTTCAAATCAACGGCGACCTTCAATGATTTCAAATTGGCTCGACGCTCGGCGGACAGGAGTTCGATTCCGGCGGCTCCAGCGGCGATGATCAGCGTGACGCCCTCGCACGCTTCGGCGAGTTCAGCATCGGTACCGGTCGCGACCGGAGTGATTCGCGCGGCGGAGAGGACTTTCGCAATCGCGAAACAGGTTTGCTCGGCCTTGTCGCGCGTGCGTGAAGCGACTCGGACTTCAGCACCTTCGGCCGCGAGGATTTGAGCGGCACGATGCCCGACGGGACCGGTGCCGGCCAGCACCAGCGCGTGTGCTCCGGCGAGCGGCACATGCTTGCGACATGCCAGCACTGCGGCGGCGGCCGTCGTGTTTGAGCCATTCGAGTCCATCATCGTCGAGACACGCATCGGGCCGAAGAATGTTTTTTGAACCTTCGCGAAAAGCTGCTCGCCCGCCGCGACGTTGCTGCCGCCGATGAAGATCGCGGTGTTCTTCAAGTCTGGCACGCCGCGCGTGAAGATCGCTCCGTGGACGAGGCCGACGACGTTGTCTGGCGTGACGCCGCCGTACGAAAACAGTTCATCGACGCCAGAGTCGATCGCGACGACTCGGTCAAAGACGGATGGCTGCGGATCGGTATCGAGTTGAATCAGGATTTTGCGCATCGTCACTCACCAACAGAAATGGCGAGCCGGGCGGCGTTAGCCCCCGGACGGTCGCCGGATCCGGTTTCGTCCGGGGGCTAACGCCGCCCGGCTCGCCGAAACAAATTCTCTCAAAACACAACGACCCGGCCTCACGTTGAAGCCGGGTCGCGAATCGTATCGTCAAACAGCCAGAACTAGCCCGCGAAGTCGAAGTACGGGTGCTTGGCGGTGTCTTTCTTGGCGAGCATTTCGTCAGCGCTCGGCTCGTTCTTCATCGCGCGAGCAATCGCCAACAGCGTGGCGTCGTAGTTGTATTGGAAGATTTTCTTGTCGTCGTTGGCCTGCCAGTGAATAAACACACCGCAGATGATGACCAGCTTCTCGGCTTGGTCCTTGGGGATGACTCCCTTCTCGACGCTGTCGGCGACCGCCTTGGCGACGGCGTACTGAGCCGGGCCGAACATGTGGACGGCTTGCTTGGCTCCCTTGATCGTGACCTTGGTGATCATCACGGTCGATGGTTTGACGGCGAGGTTCGCGGTCAACACGGCCAGCAGGTTGCTGTGGCCGGCACTTTGACGAGACAGAGCGTTCGCAAACGCGACGCCCACCGGGCCGTCCTTGTCACCGATCAGCAGATCGATGTGAGCCACTTCGTTACCTTCACCGCACAGCGCTTCGCCGACGTACATCGACATGGTTGCAACTCCTTGATTGAAAATGGGCGGGGACGGCGGCTTTTTTCGGTCGACCAGTTTTGGATGAACCAAGTCGCGAAGCACCGCACCCCAAATTTTTCGAGAACGCGGACGCTCCGCACCTCGCGACCCGGACGGTCGATCTGAAACGGGCAATGGTGTATCAACTGCTGTTTCGCGATGCCAGCCAGCCGAACCCGCCACTGATTCCATTCATGCGAACCTCACAAACCGAGTTGCTGATCGTCGGAGCAAGCACTCGCGCCGCGGCGGCCAGCGCCGTCCAAGCTGGATTCCAACCGGTCTGCGTGGACCGATTCGGGGACGACGACCTGCGGCGGATCGCGACCGTCGTGGCCGTCGACAATGACCTGCGACATACGCTCGATGCGATCAAAGCTCTGCCGCCGATGCCGTGGATTTACACCGGTTCGCTGGAGAACGACCCCAAATTCATTGCCGCTGTGAGCGAACGACATTCGCTGCTCGGAAATCCTCCGAGCGTTTTGAAGAAAGTCCGCGACCCGGCCTGGTTGGAGCGAACGCTACGGGCTCACGACATGCCGGCGTTGCGAGTCCAATCCGTTCGTCGCGTGGACGCCCTCGTCCGAGCTACGGAAAACTCGGACGAGGGCGTCCAAGCTACGAACGACGGTTGGTTGTTCAAACCGACGCGCGGTGGCGGTGGTGCTCGCATCGCAGTCTGGTCCGGTCAACCGCTGCCGACTCACGAGCGTTTCTACCTTCAAGAGCATCGACTCGGCACGCCGATGTCGGCGCTGTTCGTCGCATCGCAAGCCAAAGTCGAGCTGATCGGCGTCTGCGAACAATTGATCGGATCGAGCGCCGGTGCTCCGACTGAGTTTGGCTACGCCGGCTCGATTGGTCCGATCGAGGTGAGTCAACGAACTCGCGACTTGCTGCAACGACTCGGCGACACGTTGACTCACGAGGCGCAACTGCGCGGGATGTTCGGCATCGACTTCGTGCTGTCCGACGACATCCCGTGGCTGGTCGAAGTCAATCCGCGTTACACCGCGTCTGTCGAAGTCCTCGAACGAGGCTCCGATCGCGCTCTGGTAGCAAACCACGTCTCCGCTTGCGACGGCCGTACCGTCCGCCACTGGCGGATCACGGAGCAGCTCGCGTCGCCCCGCATCATCGGCAAACAAATCGTCTACGCGATTCGCGACGTTACTGTTCCTGCGCTCGAACAACTCTTTGAGTCGGAAGGACACAGCTCCGACGCACCTCTCATCGCCGACATCCCCGCGCCCGGCAGTCGCATCTTGGCGGGATGGCCGATCTGCACTGTGTTCGCTGAAGCCAATTCTGTCGGTGAATGCCGCGTTCAGATGGATGCCCGGCGTCGTTTCGTTTTCGGCGGTTTGAATTGGGAATAGAATCACCGGCCGTTCGGCCGGTCGTGTCACTTTTGGAGTCCCATTGCGTGCCCGTTGATCCGTTAGCTCGTTCGATGTTTATGACTGCTGAGTCCGCCCAACTTCGTGACTCGATCGCTGCCGCGCGGCGGAGCGGTCGTTCGATCGGATGCGTCCCCACGATGGGAGCCTTGCACGCGGGGCACGTCAGCTTGATGCGGCAGGCACGGGCCGAATGCGAGTTCGTCATTGCAACGCTATTCGTGAATCCAACGCAGTTCGCTCCGACGGAAGACCTCGCGAAGTACCCTCGGCCGTTCGAGGCGGACAGCGAACAATGCCGCGCGGCCGGTGTCGATCTGTTGTTTCACCCGAACGTCGAGTCGATTTATCCGCCGGGATTTTCGACATTCGTCGATGTCGAAGGACTAACCGCGAAGTGGGAGGGAGCCGTGCGGCCGAGTCATTTTCGAGGCGTGACGACCGTCGTGGCGAAGCTGCTGAATCTGACTCAGCCGGACAAAGCGTATTTCGGGCAGAAGGATTTTCAGCAGCAAGCGGTCATCCGTCGGATGTGCCGCGACCTCGACATCCCGACTGAGATTGTGACTTGCCCGACGGTGCGCGATCCCGACGGTCTCGCGCTGAGCAGTCGCAACGCCTATCTCAGTCCGAGCGAACGGGCATCGGGATTGTCGCTGTTCCGTGCGTTGAGTTTGGCTCGCGATAAAGTGCGATCCGGTGAGAAAGACCTCGCGGCGATTCGTCTGGCCATGCGAGCGGAAATGGAACAGACTCCGGGCGTTGCCGTCGATTACGCGACAATTGCCGATCCGGACTCGTTGATCGAGTTGACCGAATCGCAACCGCGCATGGTCGCGCTGGTGGCAGCTCGTGTCGGGCCGACTCGGCTGATCGACAATGTGCTGATTCCCTGATTTCCGTTTTGGCGAGCCGGGTGGCGTCAGCCCAATGGCACTTATCTTTACTAACCCGCAGCGTCAGCGAGGGCGATGACAAGAGGCGTTCCCTTTGTTTCCCTCGCTGACGCTGCGGGTTACTGGGGTAAAGTAAGTGCCATTGGGCGTCAGCCCCCGGACGATTCGCGAACGACATACGTCCGAGGGCTGACGCCGCTCGGCTCGCCAGAACAAAATGGAGTTTTTCATGCGGCCGATTTTGTTCCGCATTCCGCTCGATGGATCGATTGACTTGGGGCCGCTCGGCAAACTGCCGGTGTTTGGGTTCGGGTTGTTGTTCGGTGTGTGGTTGGCGATCGGAATGTTCTTCTGGTTTCGGGCTCGCCGCAGCGAAGCGAAGAATCCTGCGACGGATAGCCTGGTGACTTACGGAGTGCTCGGTGCGGCGATCGTGTTTGCTCCGAGGTTCACGAATGCGATTCCGATTTTCGGATACGGGCTGATGATGTGTCTGGGCTTCATCGCCGCGACGTTGCTGGCCGCTCGGCGAGTCGAGCGGGCGGGCTTTCCGCCGGAGACGGTTTGGGATTTGACGTTCTTGTTTTTGATCTCCGGGGTCGGCGGAGCTCGGTTGTTCTATTTGATTCAGCACGGTGACCGAGTCTTCAAGGACTGCAAGAACGTCGGCGAATATCTCATCGCCGTGGTCAATTTGCCGGACGGCGGATTGGTTTTATACGGTGGAGTGATTGCCGGAGCGGCGGTGTATTGGTGGTTCTGCCGATCGCGAAATTTGCCGGCGTGGAAGCTCGGCGATTTGATCGTGCCGTCGATCTTTCTGGGGATCGCGTTTGGTCGAGTCGGCTGTTTCTTGTACGGCTGCTGCTTTGGCGATCGGTGCGAACTCCCTTGGGCTGTCGAGTTTCCCGTTGAAGGAGTGCCGTTCAAAGCTCATGTGCAACGCGGGTTCTTGCCCGAGGACGCGACGGCGAGCTTGCCGATTCATCCGACTCAGCTTTACAGCGTCATCGACGGCGTGCTGCTGTGCCTGTTGACGCTGGCCTACTATCCGATTCGAGCACGCGACGGTTCGGTCGTGACGCTGGCGTTGCTGACATATCCCGTGACTCGGTTTTTCGTCGAGCGACTGCGCGGTGACGAAATGGGACAATTCGGAACGTCGCTGACGATCGCTCAATGGATCAGCCTGGCGATGCTGGCCGGAGGAATCGCACTGGCCACGATCCGGCCACCGTTGCTGAAACGTTCGGCGGGTTGAACGCCGAGCGTGGAGTTGGCATCCTGCCGACACGAACCCGAAGCGTCAGCGAGGGCGGACGCATCATCGGGCGATGAATTATGCCGAGTGAAACGCTCGCCCTCGCTGACGCTTCGGGTTAGTGTGTCGGCAGCCGTCATCTCTCCCTCGCCCGCAGGACGCACCGCTCATCTTGGACGAACCTCGCGCTGAACGCAGTGACCAGGAATTGATCGCGGCCGCACTGGCACGCGACACAACGGCGTTTGGCGAATTGGTAACGCGCTATCAGAACCGGCTATTCGGCGCGCTGACGCACATGCTCGGTTCGTCCGAGGACGCGAAGGACGTCGCTCAGGATGCGTTCGTGCTGGCATTTCAAAAGCTGGCGACGTTTCGCGGCGACGCACAGTTTTACTCGTGGCTGTTCCGCATCGCGATGAACGCTTCGGTGAACTTTCGCCGCAAGAACCGCTCGCTCGGCGCGTCGATCGAAGCGACGAAGGAACGCATCGGACTCGAACCGACAGACCCGCGCGGCGACACGCAACCCGATCAGCCGATGCAACGATCCGAGCAACAGCAACTCGTCCGCGAAGCGCTCGCGCAGATGACCGAGGAGTTCCGCATCCCGCTGGTCATGGCCGAGATGGAAGAGATGAAGTACGAAGAGATCGCCGACATCCTGCATTGCCCGATCGGCACCGTCCGCAGCCGCATCCATCGCGGCCGCGCGGAACTGCGAGACAAACTGCGCCGGCTGATGAAGAACGAGGAAGATTTGTAGCCTGGACGCCCTTGTCTGAGTGACCGGACGTGGGCGTCCGGTCTACGGATTGGCTTCACGGCCTGGTCGCGTCGTCATACGACACTCGCATCAGCAATTGCATCTCAACAAATTGGATGTGACGGACCAGCTTGATTTCTGCGGCATCTGACTCGCGCGAGGCCGATTCGCACCAATCGACGAACGCGAACGGATCCCAGTGACCCGGCACGCCGAGCTTCGTATGCCATCGTTTCGCCGCCTCCGAACCCGCGGCCAAAATCAGCGCATCGGCGCGGCGAGCCAACTCCGGAAAGATCGGATGCTGGCCGACTCGGCGGAACCAGTATTTCGAGTTGCCGTAGTCTGGCTCTTGGCGGTGCATGATCCCGTGCCAGAAGTTGCCGCAACGATGACGCCCTTCGTCCTCGATCGACTGCGATTGACGATGACTCTCATCCGCATCGCCGTGTAGCAACCACAATCCAGCCAACACTGCCGTCGCATCGGCGGACGAGACCACTTCACCACACAGATCGCTCAGCCGCACGAGTCGCAACTCTCCAAACAGCCAATCCAGTTCATGCCGTGGCGGCAACGACAGTAACTCCGGGAGTCCCGATTCATTCCGCTCACGGCGAACCGTTGCGCTCTCGACCAACGGCGCATCTTCGGTCCCCTGTTGAAGGCCAATCTTCGAGCCACTCTTTGCGAGTTCCGCCAAACAACGCCACAGCGCGAACGATCGTTTGTCGCTGACACGTTGCAGCGAACTCCGAGCGGCATCGCTCGATCGAGCGACCACCGACGTCGCATGTGGCGGCCGAATGGCCAACGACGCCAATCGGCTCGGCAATGCGTTCCAGGTCTCCGAGAACAATTGCGCGTACCAGTCCTGCTCTTGAAGAATGATGACGGCGGACAAGTCTTCGCATTCTCGCAACATCGCGTGAGCCGCGTTCCAGTCACTTTGGGTCAACGGCACGCCGTTCGACGAGAACGCCAATGTCTCTTCGGATTCCACGCACTGCAAATCGCCGAATTGTTGAGCGGAACCGGGTTGCAGCGGCATTTTTTGCGTCTCACTGAAGCTTTTGAAAATGATCGTCTGAAAGTGGAAAAAGTCGTGTTGACCCGTTTTTGGCGAAGTCATATTGTCCGCCCGCCTTGGACGGAACGAACAAGTTCAGACCGTCAAAGACAACACAATTCGCAATCGCCTCCCGGAAGTAGCCAGAGTCCTTCGCCCCCCTGGGACCAGCTGCTTCCGGGATTTTTCTTTTGTGGCCCTCACGCTCCGCGTGAGGAAAGCCGGGCGCGCAACCGGCGTTCAGAGTCCTCACGGTCGCTCACGCATTCGGCGGATCCTCACGCGGAGCGTGAGGGCTACGGTTCAATCCAAGTCCGCCAACTGGCTGCTTCCGTCCGACTTCGCGATGACCACTAGCCCAGAGTCCGTGACGGTAAATCCGCGCTGCCGATCCAATTCGTGATCGAAGCCGATGTCCATCCCTTCGGGAACCTGCACGCCCTTGTCGATGATCGCTCGGCGAATGCGAGCATGCCGGCCGATCGTCACATTGCTCAACAGGATCGACTCGCGCACGTCGGCCCAACTGTTGATGCGGACGTTCGGTGACAGAATCGAACGCTCGACACGCCCGCCAGAAATGATGCAGCCTTGGGCGATCAAACTGTCGAGCGCATAGCCAGCTCGCGGTTCGTGGTCCTTCAAATCCGCGAAGACAAACTTCGGCGGCGGCAACGACGAGTGAAACGTGCGAATCGGCCACGAGGCGTCGTACAAATTGAACGGCGGTTGCACGGCGATCAGGTCCATGTTCGCCTCGAAGTACGCCTCCAACGTGCCGACGTCACGCCAATACTGAGCCTGATTCGTATCCCGATCGCGAAACGGAAACGCTCGCACGCGATGCGTCTGCACGACCGAGGGAATGATGTTCTTGCCGAAGTCGTGGGCGCTGTTCTGATTCGTCGCGTCGCTACAAAGTTGGTCGAATAGAAACTTCGTGTTGAAAACGTAAATCCCCATCGAGGCCAAACAGCGAGTCGGATCGCCCGGAATTGGATCGGGGTCCGCTGGCTTCTCGCGGAAGTTTACGATCCGGCGGTCGGAGTCGATCTGCATCACGCCGAAATCCCGCCCATCCTTGAGATCAACAGGCAGGCAACCGATGGTCAAATCCGCTCCCGATTCGATGTGGTCGGTGAGCATCTCCGAGTAATCCATCTTGTAGATGTGATCCCCCGAGAGAATCAGCACCAACTTGGAGTGGGCTTTCTCAATCGAGTAGATGTTTTGATAAACGGCGTTCGCGGTGCCGGAATACCACTGCTCGCCGATGCGCTGCTGCGGCGGCAGGACGTCGATGAATTCGTCCAGCTCGCGGCACAAGAATCGCCACGCCAAATTGAGATGCCGATCGAGGCTGGCCGCCTTGTACTGCGTCAGCACCAGAATCCGCCGCAGCCCGCTGTTCACACAATTCGAGAGCGTGAAATCGACGATGCGATAACAGCCACCAAACGGGACCGCCGGCTTCGCCCGGTCGCGAGTCAACGGCATCAACCGCTCACCCTTGCCTCCTGCCAGCAGTAACGTGACGACATCTCGCATCCGTGGCCTCTTTCAATGAAATGCTTCGAGTGCTGCGTGTGGATTATGGAGACTTCGTCCGCCGGAGCAATTCACCAGCGTCATGTTTGCCGACAGCCGCGCTCGTCGCATATTGTTCGCCGCGACGTAGGGTACGTTTTCAACGTGCCCGATCTCTGTCGTCTCCAGCCTGACAAAAGCACGATGAAATCGTGCTCCACGAAACCAACATTGGAGTTCCCTCGTGTCTGATCATCCCGAACATGTCGTCATCATCGGCTCCGGCCCCGCCGGCTGGGCCGCCGCCATTTACGCCGCGCGAGCTAGCCTCAATCCGCTCTGCATCGAAGGAGCGATGACCGAAGAAAACCGCATCAAAGGGACGCTGCCGAAGGGACAACTCGCGCTGACCAGTGAAGTCGAAAACTATCCCGGCTTCCCCGCCGGGAACCTCAACGAGTACCTCAAGACCGCGATCAGCGACGGCCGCAAGATGATGCTCAACCCGGACGCCTCGCACGGCATCGACGGCCCGGACCTCGTCGAATTGATGCGGCAACAGGCCACCAACTTCGGCACGCGAGTCATCACCGACGACGTCGTCGATGTCGATTGCAGCCAGCATCCATTCGTCATCAAGACACTCGAAGGTCAAACGATCCGAGCGTTGTCGGTCATTATTGCGACCGGCGCGCGAGCCAACTATCTCGGCCTCGAAAGCGAAGACCGTTTCAAGAATCGCGGCGTCTCAGCCTGTGCCGTTTGCGACGGTGCGCTGCCCCGCTTCCGCAACAAGCCGCTCGTTGTCGTCGGCGGCGGCGACAGCGCGATGGAGGAGGCCAGCTACCTCTCCAAATTCGCCTCGAAGACGTATCTCGTTCACCGCCGCGATTCGTTCCGAGCCAGCAAGATCATGGTCGAACGAGTTCTCAAGAATCCGAAGATCGAAGTGAAATGGAACTCGACCGTCGCCGAAGTGCTCGGCGACGACAAAGCCGGAGTCACCGGAGTCCGCCTGCAAAGCACAGTCGATCCGTCGAAGACCGAGCAACTCGATTGCTCCGGCTACTTTTGTGCGATTGGTCACACGCCGAACACCGACTTCTTGAAAGGCCAGCTCCAACTGACCGACAAGAAATACCTCGTCTGGACAACTCCGCAGCGAACCTACACGACCGTCGAAGGTGTCTTCGCGGCCGGCGACGTCGCCGACGATTACTACCGCCAAGCCATCACCGCCGCCGGTTCCGGCTGCCAAGCCGCCCTCGACGCCGAACGCTGGCTCGCCGCCAAAGGCTTTGAATAAACGCCCGGCCGAAAGCCGTGAGCCGAAAGCCGATGGCCGTAATCCTTTTCCCCGAAAGTTGCACATGCTCACAAAAGAAGGCTGCCTCTCTCGCCGCGCACGACTCTGGAACGCCGTGCCCAGCGACGTCGAATGGCTGCTGATCGCCGATCCGCGGCACGTCAAATACCTCGCGAACTTTTGGATTCCGCCGTTCAGCTTCTCCGGCGGCGAGCGAGCGCTGCTGCTCCTCGAACGAGACGGCAAAGCGACACTCCTCGGCGACAACTTTTCGCTGAAGTCGAGCATGTGCGAAGCATTCGTCGATGCCGAAGTCGTCGAGAAGTGGTACGACCACCAGCACTCGGTCACGAATCGCGACCACGTTTTGTTCCGGGCTGTCTCGCAGATCGCGAGCAAACTGAAGGGCCGAATCGGTGCGGTTGAATCCGAGTGGCTGCCGGTCGGAGCACTCGAGGCGATCGGCGACGGTGACATCCGTCTCTCGAACATCTCGCTCGGCACGGAACTGCGAACGCTGCGACGTCGCAAGGAACCGGATGAGATCGCGTTGCTCGAAGAGTGCATGAGAGCGACCGACGTTGGCCAAGCCTGGGCACGAGCCAACATTCGCGCCGGCATGAGCGAACTCGACGTCTATCGTGGCGTGCAATCCGCATCGCTCGAAGCGGCCGGCCGAGTCGGTCTGATCTACGGTGACTTCCGAGTCACCAACGGCACGTCTCCGAAAGCGGGCGGCCTGCCGACTCAACACAAACTGCAAGAGGGCGAGCTGTTCATCCTCGACTACTCGCTCGTGCTCGAAGGCTATCGCAGCGACTTCACGAACGTAATCGCCGTCGGCACACCGTCGCCGGAGCAACGGGAAGTCTTCGCCGTTTGTCAGCGAGCGATGGCTGCTGCCGAGAAGACTCTCAAAGCCGGAGCCCGTGCCGCCGACGTCTTCGCCGCCGCGAGCGCTCAGTACGTTCCGTCTTCATTCGTCGCCCGCGGCTACGACCACCTGACGCATCACGCCGGCCACGGCATCGGCCTCGCACATCCCGAAGCTCCGATCCTCGTCCCGCAGTCGGAAGACGTGCTGGTCGCCGGCGACGTCCTGACGCTCGAACCAGGTCTGTACGTCGATGGAGTCGGCGGAGTCCGCATCGAACACAATTACCTCATCACCGAAACCGGCTACCGCCGGCTGAGCAACCACACGATCGCGTTGGATTAAAGTAGGGTGGGTCGAGGCACGAGACCCACCAGCCGATCACCATTCATCTTTCTGGTGGGTCTCGTACCTCGACCCACCCTACGTTGGAAACGAAGAATGCTCGACCTGAATTTTGTCTGCGAGAACCGTGACGCCGTTGAAGCGAACTGCCGTAATCGCGGAGTGACGATTGACCTCAGCCAACTCCTGACGCTGCGAGATCAACGTAGCAAGCTGATCGTCGAAGGAGACAACCTGCGGCGGGATCAGAAAGAAATCTCGGCACAGATTCCGACGACGAAGGACGCCGCCGAAAAGCAAAAGCTGATCGCGCGTGGCAAGGAACTGCGCGAGGCGATCACGGCGAACGAGAAGCAAGTCGCCGATGTCGAGCCGCAACTGCGCGAAGTCCTGATGGACATTCCGAACATGACGCACCCGGAGGCTCCGCTTGGCCAAGAAGCCGACAGCAAGGTGCTGCGGATCGTCGGCGAGATCAAGAAGTTTGACTTCAAGCCGCTCGATCACGTCGCACTCGCCGAGAAGCACGACCTCATCGACCTCGAAGCGGGAGCTCGTGTCACCGGACACGGATTCTACTTCTTAAAGAACGAAGCGGTGCTGCTCGAACTGGCGTTGATCCAGTATGCCGTACACAAACTGCGAGACGCGGGGTTCACTCTGCACACGACACCGGACCTCGCTCGCATGGATGTGCTCGAAGGCACCGGCTACCAACCGCGCGGGCCTGAGACGCAGATTTATTCAATCACCGGAACTGACCTCAGCCTCGTCGCGACAGCCGAGATCACGCTCGGCGGAATGTTGAAGGATCACATTCTCGACCTCGAAAAATTGCCGCTGAAGTATGCCGGCATCTCGCACTGCTTCCGCACCGAGGCGGGTGCTCACGGCAAGGCGACGAAGGGGATCTACCGCGTGCATCAATTCACGAAGGTCGAGATGTTCGGCTTCACCGCGCCCGACGTCGCCGAGTCCGACAAGTTCCACCAACTGATCCTGAGCATCGAGGAAGACATCTTCCAAGGCTTGGGGATTCCGTACCGAGTGCTCGACATCGCC
>JAYVQJ010001101.1:0-3861 GCA_043777235.1 Planctomycetia bacterium | reverse complement strand
ACTCGCTTGCGCGTCGTGCTTGTGTCGGCCAATGAATTATCCAGGGTTACGCCTGCGATCCGTTTAAGGCCGGAATCTGGCCCCCTCTGCGTTTGTTGCGTGACCCACTACAAAGTGTGTGGCGTTGAAGTTCATTCCGCGTGCTGAAGAATGAGGAAAAGCCATGCTTCGCAATCGTTGGCTAATGGCACTGGTCCTGGGAGGCTGCGTCATGTCGCTGAGTCGATTCGCCGATTCGTACCCATCGTCCGCCGAGGGTGCTCCGCCGAAAGTGTTGCCGCGACCGGGGCGGTCGGTGGTGATCGCGAAGAACGGGATCGTGGCAACCAGTCATCCGCTGGCGGCTCAGGCGGGATTGGACATTCTCAAAGCGGGAGGCAACGCGGCGGATGCGGCGATCGCGGCGAACGCGATGATCGGACTCGTCGAGCCGATGAGCTGCGGAATCGGCGGCGATCTGTTCGTGATCTATTGGGACGCGAAGACGAAGAAGCTGTACGGTCTGAATGCCAGCGGGCGGAGTCCGTACAAACTCAATCGCGAAGTCTTTGCTCAGAAGAATCTGAGCGAGATGCCTGAGACCGGGCCGCTGTCCTGGTCGGTGCCCGGCTGCGTCGATGGTTGGGAGATGCTCCGGTCGAAGTTCGGCACGATGTCCTACGACAAACTGCTCGCGTCGAGCATTCAGACGGCCGAGGAAGGATTTCCGGTCAGCGAGATCATCGCTGGGTACTGGGGTGGCTCGGTCAGCGGACTGTCGAGCTGGCCCGATTCGAAGAAGACGTATTTGCCGAATGGCAAAGCTCCGAAGGTCGGTGAGCTCTTCAAGAACCCGAATCTCGCCGCGTCGTATCGTGCGATCTCGGTCGGCGGTCGCGATGCGTTCTACGAAGGGGCGATCGCCGACGAGATTGTTCGGTTCAGCGAAGCGAACGGTGGGTATTTCTCGAAGCTCGATTTCAAAGATCACACCTCCGAGTGGGTGCAGCCGGTGAGTACGAACTATCGCGGCTACGACGTTTGGGAACTGCCGCCGAACGGTCAGGGGATCGCGGCGTTGCAGATGCTCAATGTGCTGGAGCGGCATGACCTCAAGTCGCTCGGTCCATATCACCCCGACTATCTGCACTTGCTGATCGAGTCCAAGAAGTTGGCGTTCGCGGATCGCTCACGGTTCTATTTCGATCCGGCGTTCGGAGTACCGCCGACGAAAGAATTGATCTCGAAAGAATACGCGGCGAGACAGGCGTCACGGATCGACATGGCTCGCGCGGCGAAGCACGTCGCGCCAGGCTCGGTCGTCACTCGGCCCGATTTCGGCGAAATCGGCCCACAGTTGGCGGGCAATGTTGACGCGAAGCTGGCTCATGGCGACACCATCTATCTGACGGTCGTCGATAAGGACCGCAATTGTTGCTCGTTCATTCAAAGCAATTATTTCGGCTTCGGCTCGCAGATCGTGCCGGGGAACGTCGGCTTCGCGTTGCAGAATCGGGGTTGCCTGTTCGCTCTCGATGCCGAGCATCCGAATCGGCTGGAGCCTCACAAACGGCCGTTCCACACGATCATTCCGGCGTTCGTCACGAAGGATGCCAAGCCGCATCTTGCGTTCGGCGTGATGGGTGGCGACTTCCAACCACAGGGACATGTGCAAGTCTTGGTCAACATGCTCGACTTCGGCATGAACGTGCAGCAAGCGGGAGATCATCCGCGTATTCAACACACCGGCAGCGCGACTCCGACGGGTCGCCCGATGGATGCGAACGGCGGCACCGTCGGCCACGAGTACGGCATCCCGGCCGAGACGTTGAATGTGCTTGCCGAGCGAGGCCATCAACTCGCCGTGCCGGGTGGAGCGTTCGGCGGTTATCAAGCAATCCTGATCGACCACGTCAACGGCGTCCTGCACGGCGGGACCGAGCCTCGCAAAGACGGTTGCGCGGCGGGGTACTGACTTGGTGCGACAGTGCCGCAACCCAAGCCAGTTCAATGCAAAGTGAAGAGTGCAAACTGCAAAGTGCAAAATGTTGGTGGCTGGGCACTTTGCAGTTTGCACTCATCACTCTTCACTTTGCACTGCCTGAGAAATCTTCGCGCCACGAAAAAATTTCAGACGTTTGCAGTGCAGTGCGCTGAACGCAAGAGTGTTGCTCGTCCGACGGTTGCCGATAACATCCCGCCCGATTTTTGCAGCCACCGAGAGGCGTTTCGTGGGGAGCCGACGATGTTGGTTTTTTGTGTGATCATTTACATGGTCGCCACGGTGGCCGTGGGCCTTTGGGCGGCGACCCGAGTGAAGGACTCGAAGGACTTCATGGTCGCGGGGCGGTCGCTGCCGCTTTACATGAACTTTGCCTGCGTGTTCGCGACTTGGTTTGGAGCGGAGACGGTGCTGTCTGTCTCCGCGACATTTGCCAAAGACGGTTTGGGTGCAGTCTCCGGCGATCCGTTTGGAGCGTCGGTGTGTCTGTGTCTTGTGGCGTTCTTCTTTGCGAAGACGTTTTATCGGTTAGAGCTGCTGACGATCGGCGACTACTACCACCTACGGTACGGCAAGTTCGTGGAGGTCATCACGTCGCTGGGAATCGCGAGTTCGTATCTGGGTTGGACGAGTGCCCAATTGTCGGCGCTGGGGTTGGTGATCAACGTCCTGTTTCCAGAGTATCTGACTCTGAACCAGTCGATCATGGTCGGAGCGGCCATCGTCACGGTTTACACGATGTTCGGCGGCATGTGGTCGGTCGCGCTGACGGACGTCATTCAAACGGTGGCGATCGTCGTGGGACTGATTCTGGTCGCCGCGCTGCTGGGACATCGTGCCGGCGGCATCGGAGTCGTACTGGACCATGCGTATCGAGAAGGGAAGTTGAATCTCTTTCCGCACCCCACAGCGTCGGCTTGGATGATCGCCATTGGGCAGTTCATCACGATGGCATTCGGTTCGATCCCACAGCAGGACGTGTTTCAGCGAGTCACCAGTGCCAAGAATGAAAAGACCGCGCTCATCGCCTACTCGGCGGTGGTGATCGATCCCAGTCTTGTGGAGTCGTTCAAGTCGGAAGACACCCGCGTGGTGCAACAGATTCTGCCGTCGCTGGTGCTGAAGGCGACGCCGATTTGGTGTCAGGTGTTGTTCTTCGGAGCGTTGATGTCGGCAATCCTTTCGACGGCCAGCGGCACACTGCTGGCCCCGGCGAGCGTACTGACCGAGAACGTACTGCGAGTCTTTCTGACGCGGCTGAAGCTGACGGATCGAGCGATGTTGATGACGCTGCGGAGCCTGCTAATTCTCGTCGCAATCGTGGCGACGACGATGTCGGTGAACTCCACGAAAACGATGTACGAGATGGTCGAACAGGGCTACAGCGTGACGCTGGTCGTCGCTTTCGTGCCGTTGGTCTTTGGCGTCTATTGGAAACGAGCAACCACGCAAGGTGCGGTCTTTGCGATCCTGCTCGCCGTTTCCGTCTGGCTCGGTTTCATGTTCACGTTCTATGACAAAACGACCGAGAACGTGTGGCTCAGCATGCCACCGCAACTCTACGGCTTGGCGGCATCACTCATCGGAATGCTGATCGGCTCACTGATGCCGAACTGGATTCAGCACCGGCAAGTGGATCACTCCGAGGTCGCCAATCGACGCAGTGCGTCGGTCGAACATTGAGTAGGATGGCCGCCTGCGGTCAGCTTCCTAATACGGATCGCAGAAATTAGCCGCGCGGCGCTAGCCCCGGTTATACCGATCGCAGAAAATAACTGCGTTGTGTGAAGCGCTCGGCTCATCACGCGGAGCGATGATGGCTACGTAGCCGTCACCGCTCCGCGTGACGAGCCGAACGGGCAAACGCGCAGTTATTTCTT
>JAYVQJ010001100.1:0-3863 GCA_043777235.1 Planctomycetia bacterium | reverse complement strand
CCGCAGCGGTGAAGTCAGCACGATCAAGCGCGGTGGCGAAACATGACAGCCATTCGGACACCTCAATCGAATCGCCGGATCTCATACTGCCTCCTCATTGAAAGCGTCGCCTTAATGACCAATCTCACTGGCCGACACGGTCAAGTGCCGCGACTGTTCGTCACCGATCGCTCTTCATGGCGTCGCCGCCAATGAGGCGCAGATCAGTTCATTTCCGCTGCGAGCGAAGATGTGACGATTGGCGTACGCCGGAGGAGCCCAGACAACTTTCCTTCCGCCAAACGGCATTGTGGGTTCGATCACGGCGACGCGGCTGATCTCCTGGTATCCCTCGGCAGTGAGCCGGGCGCGAATCAGTTCCCCTTTGTTCGTGAAGAGCAATACGGAATCGCCGTTGGGAGTCAGGTGGATGCTCGCGCCATTTCTCAGATCGGTCACCTTGTCAGTTTCCCAAACCTGTTCGCCGGTGCGTGCGTCAACGCAGACCAATTCGCCCGTCGACTTGGCGGAGAAGAGATGATCACCTCGGAACAGCGCGGTTGACGTATGGCTGTAGATTCTGCGTGCGGGTGCTGTTGACTTCGGCCACAAGACCGTCGCACCGGGTTTGTCGGGGTCCAGTTGGAACATCAAGCCGCCGATCAGCAAGCGGTCCTTGTGCAAGACGGGTGTGGAGACCGCGTAATCGCTGCCCGTGAGGAGCCGTTGTCGCCAGTAGGTCGTGCCTGTCGCCGGGGCCAACGACGTCACAGATTCCTGCGTCCAAATAATCAGTTGTTTCTTCTCGCCGGAAGTGATGATGATCGGCGAACTGAAGGTCAGCTTTTCATCGAGCGCTTTCCAAACTTCTTGGCCCGTGTCCTTGTTCAATGCGATGACCGCGGCATCCGGTTTCCCGCCGGTGAACAGGATCAGCAAGTCTCCTTCGATTAACGGCGAGGGCATACCCGGAGAAAAAGCGACTTGGTAGTCCTTCACCAAGTCTCGCTTCCAAAGCACGTCGCCACTGCGAGCATCGAAGCAAATGAGGTGGCTCAGTCGTCCCACGAAATAGATCTTGCCGTCCTGGACAATCGGCGTCGCGACTGGACCAATCTCCTGTGTCGGTTCGAAGGCCCAGTCCTCGTAGGCGACTTCAGAAATGTAAGTCCAATTCACTTTGCCGGTGGCTTCATCCCAACAATGGAGGCGTTCCTTACCCGGGTAGTCCGACAAGTCGGAATCGGCCAAGTACACCCGGCCCTGAGCCACCACTGGACTGGAAAATCCCCAACCGACCGGAGCACGCCAGCGAACCTTCAAACCATCGGCCGGGAATTTTTCGAGCAGTCCCGTTTCGCCGCACACACCATCGCGATTCAACCCGCGCCACTGCGGCCAATCTTCCGCTCGCAGTTCCGTCGTCGGAAGCAGCGGCAAGGTGAGCACGATAACCCAGAGGGTCTTGAGGGAACTGTGCATTGCTTATCTCCTCGTGCGAATGGTCGTGTTGATGATCCAAGTCTAGCGAAGCTCCGCTTCAGACCATCAGCCGGTACGCGCTAGCGTCCGGTTCGAGAGTCCATCGACATTCCGAACCGGACGCTAGCGCGTGCCGGCTGATGAAACATGACACATTCACGACATCGTTCAGACCTCAAGGAATCTAAGCAGGCCCGCAGAGAAAAGTAGGCGAGTCACTCCGTGACTCGAAGATTCCAGTCACGGAGTGACTGGTCTACTTTCTCCGCGTCCAGTTTTGAAACTGCCTACTTTTCTCTGCGGGTCTACTTAGTGCGTCGCTAATACGCCAAAGCGTAACCGTCGCGCCGCGGATCGGCACCCGCCAATCGCACGGAGGACTGCGGATCGATCATCACTCCTTGCCCACCGCCGACGAGCATCGCGTAATCGCCAATCGACTCCAGCACATGGCCGCGAGCCGTGAGTTCCTCGCGCGTCGTGCTGGCCACGCGATCCTCGATCTGCATTCGAGTCTCTTCGTTAATCCGAAAGCGCGGGGCTTCGATGGCAAGTTGCACGTCGGCGTCGAATTCGATGATGTTCAACAGCATCTGCACTGTCGTTTGCAGGATGCCGTAACTGCCGGGGGTCGCGATCGAAAACCAGAATTGTCCGTCGCCACGAAAGACATGCACCGGAGCCATGCAACAGGACCAACGCTTGCCGGGCTGAATCAAGTTGGGTGTCGGACACGTCGGATCAATCTCTGTCCAGAACACAAAGTTATTGAGAGCGATGCCGGTCTCCGGCACGAAAACTCCCGATCCGAACGCATTGCCCAACGACTGCGTGATGCTGGCCACATTGCCGGCGGAATCCACGGCCGTCAGGTGCGTCGTCAGCCCATCAACCTTACCCGGTGAAACGACACCAGCCGCGCGCGAGCCGGTCCAGCGTTCGCCTTCACTGCGAGAGGCTTTGAGCGAGTCGATCCGCTTGCGTTGTTCCGCGATGTACTCGTCGCTCAGCAGCCGATGCAGTGGGACGCGGTTGAACTTGGGATCACCGGCCCACTGAATGCGATCCGCCGTCGCCAGCTTCATGGCTTCGCTGAGCCGATGAATGTAGTCCGCCGAATTGTGACCGAGGGATCTCAGGTCGGTCGCTTCGAGCAGTTTCAACGTCTGCAGAATCTGAAACCCTTCGCAGTTGGGCGGACAGGTTTTGACTTGCAGTCCGCGATAGCTCACCGCAACAGGTTCCTCCCACTCCGGTTCATATCCGGCGAGATCCTCGCGCGTCAGCAGTCCCCCTTGCGACTGGACATGATCGGCAATCCTGTGCGCGAGCGGACCGCGATAAAAATAGTCCGCGCCGTGTTCCGCAATCGCTCGGAGTGATGTCGCCAATTCCGGCTGACGGAGGATCGCGCCGATGCGTGGAGTCCCCTGGCCAAAGATTTGACGACCAGCCTCATTCAACCTCGGCAACGCGCTGTCGATGAATCGCACATTCCCCGGATGCAACGGAAACCCATCGTTTGCCAATCGAATGGCCGGCGTGAACACCTCGGCCGCGGTTTTGCTTCCATGTCGGCGCAGAGCCTCGAACCATCCAGCGACGTTGCCAGGAATCAAACTCGCGCGAGGCCCGACGTCCTGACTTTCCGGAGTGAATTGATCCGGAGTCCCCGCCGCCGGTGTGTTGCCGCTGAAGTTCAGCGTCTTGGTTTCACCATCGGCCAAGTGCAGCAACAGAAACCCGACACCGCCAACGCCGCTCATGTACGGTTCCACGACATTCAGTGTCGCCGCCATTGCAACAATCGCGTCAACCGCGTTGCCACCGTCACGGAGCAGGTCCAATCCCACTTGACTCGCCAGCGGATGAGCCGACGCGACCGCGCCGTGTAAACCGGCAACAACAGGTCTGGTTCGATTTCCGTTCATGCTGATGGCCCTACTTGCTGATGAGGCTCGGATCCCAAATCGTGGCGGCGATGTAGCGTTCGGTTTTTGGTTCGTCGTGAAAGTAGTAAACGGTGACGATCTTGCCGTCGAGGCGTTGCGTGCTGCGCGGATAGCCGATGTCGCGACCGCCGCCGTTGTCGCGAAGGATGAGCTCGTTGCTCCAGGTGTGGCCGGAGTCGTTACTGAGCCGCGCGCGAATGCTGAACGGTGCGGCGCGATAGCCGTAGGTCAGACAGCTGCGACCGTCGGCGAGTCGGATCATGCTCGGCGGATTTCCTTCTCCCAGGTCCGGCGCGGGGACGGTGTCGGGCTTCCAGGTTTTGCCGTTGTCGAGCGAACGAAACGTTTCGATCCAGGATTTGTTCGGAGCGAACTCGCGGTAGCGGATCGCCGAGAGCAATTCGTTGTCGCGCAGACGCACGGTCGAAGGCATGATGGCATAGCCCTGCG
>JAYVQJ010001099.1:0-3871 GCA_043777235.1 Planctomycetia bacterium | reverse complement strand
CAAGCAGCTTGAGAAAATCATCAACGTCGTCCGCGTGATCGACTTCTCCGACCAGAAGTTCGTCGAGCGTGACCTGATGCTGATGAAGGTCAGCACGGCCAAGGATCGCCGAGCGGAAATCAAGGAACTGGTCGAGATCTTCCGTGGCCGGATCGTGGACGTCAGCTCGACGCACGTCATGGTCGAGATCTCCGGCCAGGAAGGCAAACTGGAAGCGTTCATCGAACTGATGCGGCCTTTCGGAATTCTTGAAATGGTCCGCACCGGCCGCATCGCTTTGCAACGCGACCACGAAGTCACTCCCAACGAGTGAAGCTCTCTCAGGACGACATTTGTAGAAGGATTCTTTCCCAACTCGGACCACACTGACAACGGACACACTAGGAAATCATGCCAGTCACCATTTACTACGACGCTGACGCCGATCTTTCTCTGCTGAAGAACAAGACCATCGCTATCCTGGGCTACGGCAGCCAAGGACACGCTCAGGCTCAGAACCTGCGCGACAGCGGTTGCAATGTGATCATCGGCCAACGCCCCGGCAGCGCGAACTATGATCTCGCCGTCAGCCACGGCTTCAAGCCGATGTCGATCGCCGATGCCGTCAAGCAGGCCGATCTCGTCAACATCTTGCTGCCCGATGAAGTGCAGGGAGACATCTACAAATCCGAGATTCGTCCGAACCTCAAGAAGGGTGCGCTGCTGATGTGCTCGCACGGCTTCAACATTCACTTCGGCCAAGTCATTCCGCCGCAAGGCCACGATGCCGCACTGGTCGCTCCGAAAGGCCCCGGCCATCTCGTCCGCAGTGAGTACGAAAAAGGTGGCGGCGTTCCCAGCCTGATCGCGCTGCTCCCCGGTGCTTCGGAGGAATCCCGGAAGCTGTCACTCGCTTATGCAAAAGGCATCGGCGGCACTCGCGGCGGAGTCATCGAGACGACCTTCGCCGAAGAAACCGAAACCGACCTGTTCGGCGAACAAGTTGTCCTCTGTGGCGGCGTCAGTGCTCTGGTCAAAGCTGCGTTCGAGACGCTCGTCGAAGCCGGTTACCAACCGGAGATGGCGTACTTCGAGTGCATGCACGAACTCAAGCTGATCGTCGATCTGTTCTATCAAGGCGGCTTGAACTACATGCGTTACAGCGTGTCGAACACCGCCGAGTTCGGTGACTACACGCGCGGCCCGCGCATCGTCACCGACCAGACCAAAGCCGAGATGAAGAAGATCCTCACCGAAATCCAAACCGGCCAATTCGCCAAGGAATGGATTCTGGAAAACAAAGCCAACCAAGCCAGCTTCCAAGCCATCCGCAAACGCGAACGCAACCATCCACTGGAAGTCGTCGGCAAGCAACTTCGCCGCATGATGAGCTGGATCAAAGCCAAAGAGTACTAATCGAGAGACACGCTCTCGCTCCCGTAGCTCAATTGGATAGAGCGTCGGCCTCCGAAGCCGAAGGTTGGAGGTTCGAATCCTCCCGGGGGTATTCCAAAGAACCACGAGAAACAGCCTGTTTTCTCGTGGTTTTTTGCATTTTGCGAGATTCGGCGGACGTGGACGTTGAGACAGTTGATAACGGCTGAAAAGGGGTGATTTCGGCAGGGCGTGTGCAACCATTTGTGCAACCAAAATTTGCCGTATCGTCTGTCGTACCGGTCGCACGCATCGTTTGCGATTCGGGAGCAACGATCGTGGGGAGTGCCGCCAGCCCAGCCGTCATGTCGATCAGCCCCAAGTGGCTGTAGCGGTCCATCGTCAACGTGATGCTCGAATGCCGCGCGAGTTGTTGAGCCACTTTCGGATGCACGCCACCGGCGACCAGATTGCTGATGAACGTGTGACGCAGCGAATGGAAGTCGGCAACGCCGTCCTGGGTGACGTAGGCAATCCCGGCCGCGTCCAAATCACTGCGGATCATTTTGAAGGCTCGCTCCGACCATGTTCCCGGAAACAGACGCTCTGGCTTCACGTCTGCCGCACGATTCAACGACAGGATGACGGATTGTCCGTCCGATGGTCGCTCGCGTTCTGCGAGCCACTGACGCAATCGCGACGCCAAATCGAGATGCAACGGCAGGACATCTTCGCGGCGATGCTTGGAACAGGCGGCGTCCACGGTGATTGTTGGCGGATCGGCCATGAGGTCGAACGATGCCGGCGTGAGACTGGCCAGTTCGGACGCTCGCAACCCGGTCATCGCGGCCACGCGGTACAGCATCGCCCGCGTCGTGCCATCCAGTCCCCGGAATGTTTCGTCGCTCTGCTCTGTCGCTGCAATCAGTCCCCCCAATTCCTTTTGAGGGAGTGCCCGCCGTTCGTGGCGGACATCGACTCGTTCGTTGAGCGTGGCCAAGTGAGCGAACGGATTCGACGGCATTCGCCGATCCTTCACCAGCCAGTTCGCGAAACTCTTGATAGCTTTCAGGTAGCCGTTGCTGGTCGCAGTTCCCAGCCCCTTTTGCCGACGCTCGCGCAGGTCATTCGCGACGGCGGACGGCGACAGGTCCGCCAGCTTCTTGAACCCGCAAGCGTCGATGACTTTTCGACAGCGTGACGCCACTTGCAGAGATTGTTTGACCGTCGCCCCCTTGGCCAACAACGCCAACTCGAATTCGGCAAGATGCTCGGCGAGTGCTCGCTGGCGATGATCTTCAAACGGGTCAATGTCGCCGCGAGCGATTCGCTTGGCCCGTTGCTTCATCTCCGACAGCATCGTTTCGGCGGCATCGGCGTCATCACACAACGCGACAGGTCGCACCTTGCCGCTCGCATCGGCCACGCGCCCCCAATACGTCTTGGACTTCTCACGAACACGCCGCGCCCCCGATGTTCCCTTCGTCACTCGTTTCCCTTGGGCGTTGAGGTAGCGAATGATCGTCGGGCGATAGGTTCCAGCCATGTTGATCGGCTTTCGTTACAGGTCGCGTTGCAACACGCGGCGGACTTGCATCGGGTTCCACGGCTTACCGCGCCGGGTTTCGTAGCCTTGGGCGTTGAGGTCGTCGGCGATGGCTCGCAGCGGCTTGCCGGCGTCGCGGAGTTCTTTCATCAACGGAGCGAGGTCGGCATAGGCGGCATCGGTTTCCTTCACGCGGAGCACGGTCGCGACGATGACGGCTTTCCGAATCCCTGCTTGGCGAAGATGTTCGCGGCCCTTCCAGTGTCCCGGTCGAGCCGATCCGAGCTTCGTCCCGCGAGCCTTGGCAGCGGCCAACGCGGTTTTGGTTCGTTCGCTGATGCGTCGGGCTTCGTCTTCGGCCACGGCCGCGAGAATGTGAATCGTCAGCCGGTTGGCGTGCGGTTGATCGACCGCCACGAATTCGACTCCCGATTCCATCAACGCCGACAGGAACGCCACGTTGCGAGCCAGCCGGTCGAGCTTCGCCACAACCAACGTCGCCTTGGCTCGCTTGGCATGTGACAACGCACGAGCGAGTTCCTGACGATCGGAATTCTTGCCGCTTTCCACTTCCACATATTCCCGCAAGATGTCCCCCCGGTTCTGTTGAGCGAATCCGACCACAGCCGCTTTCTGGCCTTCCAGTCCTAGCCCGCTCTCCCCTTGTTTCTTCGTTGAGACTCGAAAGTAGGCGACGATCTTCATGGCGACTGGCTCCCGTCTGGCGTTGTTCATCGGCAACGGGAGCAATGTAACATCACAATCGTTGTTCGTCAACGCTGTCGATTCGTGATTTTGGCCAGAGCATTCCCCCGCCGTTTGGCAAAAACCCGGTCAGCCGCCGAGCGTCGCGAGTTCCGAGCTTGCTCCCGGTAATCCTTCACCAGCCGAGCCAGTTCAGCCGGCGTCACGGCCTTGGCGAGTTCCTTCGCCCACGCCGACAGTTCGGCAGGCGTTTCGAGTTCCTTGATT
>JAYVQJ010001098.1:0-15355 GCA_043777235.1 Planctomycetia bacterium | reverse complement strand
ACGACGACAGAAACTCCCCACTAACTTCCTTGAAGAACCATTTTCACGACCCGAATTCTCGGCTGTGACAAAGCACTAGGTGAAAGCGACGTGAACTTCGTTTGAACAAAGGTTGGTCCATCGAGGAACTTGCTAACAAGAGCGGGGTGTCGGAAAGGTTCATTGAAAGGTACGAAAACGGGGGTAATGCTCACTTTCGATCGGGCGTAGATTCGAGGAAACTCCAAACGTCTGCTGGCATACGTTAGCCCTTCCAGTCCTCTGGCCCCATTCCTTTGTCAGCCTGTTTTTCAAGCAATTGGCAGCGGAATGGGGCCAGAGGAATGAACCCAGGATTTGGAATTGATCATGGCACAATCCACCGACACCGCGTTTCAGATCATGGCCTCGAATTGCCGCTTTGGGAGCGGCATCACGCACGAGGTCGGCATGGACTTGGTTGATCTTGGCGCGAAGCGCGTGCTGTTGGTGATCGATCCGGCGGTGCGGCGAGTCGCGACTGGCTCAGTCGTGCAGCAATCGTTAGAGGACAACAAGCTCGACTTCGCTGTGTTCGATGAAATCGAGATTGAGCCGACCGACACGAGCTTTCTCGCGGCGGCGAAGTTCGCGACTGAAGGGAACTTCGATGCGATCGTCGCCGTTGGCGGCGGCAGCACGATCGATACGGCGAAGGCGGCAAATGTCTACGCGACTCATCCGGCGGACTTTCTCGATTACGTCAACGCTCCGATCGGCAAAGGGAAGCCGGTGCCAGGACCGCTCAAGCCGCTGATCGCGATTCCGACGACCGCCGGGACCGGCAGCGAGACAACGGGAGTCGCGATCTTCGATCTCGTGTCGCGTCGAGTGAAGACCGGCATCGCGTCGAAGTACGTTCGGCCGACGCTCGGTATCGTCGATTGGGACAACACTCGCACTCAACCTCCGGCCGTCGCCGCGTGCGCGGGGTTGGATGTGCTCAGTCACGCGCTCGAAAGTTACACGGCGATTCCATACGACCAGCGAGTTCGCCCGGCTCGGCCGTCGGAGCGGTCGGCGTATCAAGGCTCGAACCCGATGAGCGATGTCTGGGCACTGCGAGCACTCGAAGTCGTCGCGGAGTTCCTGCCACGAGCGGTCGCCGACACGAGCGACGATGAAGCTCGAATGCAGATGATCTTGGCATCCTCGATGGCCGGCATCGGCTTCGGCAATGCGGGAGTGCATCTGCCGCACGCGATGGCGTATCCGGTCGCCGGCATGGTGCGCGAGTTCCGTCCATCCGGCTTCGCGACCAATCACGCGATGGTGCCACATGGCATGTCAGTGATCCTGCACACTCCGGCCGTCGCGCGGTTCACAGCGTCGACATCACCGCAGCGACATTTGTTGGGAGCGAAGGCACTCGGCGCGGACGTCTCGCGAGCCAATCCCGCCGATGCCGGACGCATCCTGGCGGATCGCGTCATTCATTTCATGCAGACACTGAAGATGCCGCATGGGTTGAAAGAGGTCGGATACGGCTCTGCCGATATCCCGGCGCTTGTTGAAGGGACTCTGGCCCAGCAACGGCTGATCAAACTTTCGCCGGTCGTAACCGGAGCCGATGAACTCGCGAAGATGTTCGAGGAGTCGATGGTGATCTGGTAGCTGTGGGCGCTGCAACAGAGTGCAAAGTGAAGAGTGGCGAGTGTAGAGTGCAAAGTGTTTGAGAAACGAGCGAACGTAGTTCCCGGCTGCCCTTATTTTTCACTTTGCACTCGGCACTCTTCACTTTGCACTGCCTTGCGGGTTTCACCAGCTTCTGACGGATCCGGAGCAGTTCCGCCCGTTGCTTGAAGTGCGGGGGAGGCTCCAATACCATGCCCCGCTCTTTCGGGCGGCAGTCCGTGAGACAACCTGTCTAACCCGTGGGCAGTGCCCACTTTTGGAAGATTCTGGCGGAGAGATCATGGCAGTTCCCAAACGGCGCACGTCGAAATCGCGTGCCCGCACACGTCGCAGTCATAACGCGATCAAGCCTTTGAATTTGACGACTTGCCCGCAGTGCAGCGCGGTGGTGCCGAACCACTGTGTCTGTCCGCAATGCGGCCACTACCACGGTCGGAGTTACGACTCCGGCAACGAGGGATAGTCCGAGACTCCTCGAGGAATATCCTCATGCGGATCGCGCTGGACGCTATGGGGGGCGACTACGCTCCTGCCCCGAATATCGACGGGGCCATTGCCGCTTTGCAGGCTCACCCTGAGTTGGAAGTCGTCCTCGTCGGCGATCAAACTCAGTTGGAACCGCTGCTCACGAAGGCGGGGTTCTCGTCCGAACGATTGGTCGTGCGCCACTCAGACAGTTGGATCACGATGGAGGAGAAGCCCACCGAGGCGCTCCGCAAGAAGCCGAACTGCTCGATCTCAGTTTGCTGGCAGATGATGGCCGGCCGCGAAGTCGATGCGGTCGTCAGCGCGGGGCACACCGGAGCTGTCGTTGCTGCGGGACTCAAGACGCGGCTGTATCTGAAGAACGTCAAACGCCCCGGTATCGCGGTGGCCTTGCCGACTCAGAAGGGTCGCGCGGTTCTGGTCGATGTCGGTGCGAACCCGGCAGCTCGGGCGGAGCATCTTTTTCAATACGGCATCATGGGCTTGGTCTACGCTCGCGATGTGCTGGGGATCGAGAACCCGCGCGTCGGCCTGATGAACATCGGCAGCGAAGACGGCAAAGGGAACGACCTGTACCGCGAGGCACATGCGCTGTTGCAGAACAGTCGCATGCGCGAGTCATACGTCGGGAACGTCGAGGGACGCGATCTGTATCAGGGCAACGTCGATGTCATCATCTGCGAAGGCTTCGTCGGCAACGTCGTGCTGAAAGTCAGCGAGGGGATGGCCGACTTCCTGTTCAAGACGGTCGCTCGCGAAGTCATCGGGCAACTCACCGTCGAGCGCGATCACGGGATGCAGGCTCTGCACAACGTCGGCAAGCGCTACCACTACAGTGAAGAAGGTGGCGCTCCGCTGCTGGGCATCGACGGCATCTGCATCATCTGTCACGGTTCGAGCAACGGCCTGTCGATTCGCAACGCGCTCAAGGTCGCGATGACGTTCAAAGACCGCGAAATCAACTCGTCGATCTCCGCCGCGCTGGTGGAGATGCCGCTGGCGTGAGGTGAAACGACGTGGCGGAACTGCACGCAAAAGGACAAGTGCAAAGTGACGAGTGCAAAGTGCAAAGTGAAGAATTGCAGCACCGACACTTTGCAGTTTGCACTCTTCACTTTGCACTGCTCGCGTGCCTAACAGGATGTCGGTACGCCGACAACAAATTGGGAGCTAGCAACCCATGAGCATGGCTTTCCTCTTCCCCGGCCAAGGTGCGCAGTCCGTCGGGATGTGCAAGTCGATCTACGACAAGTATGCCTGTGCGAAAGCACTGTTCGACCGAGCGTCCGAAATTCTCGGTGACGACCTCGCGAAGCTCTGCTTCGAGGGACCGAAAGAGCAGCTCGATTCGACGGTCTACAGTCAGCCGGCGTTGTTTGTCGGTGCTCTGGCCGCGCTGGAGATGCTGAAAGAAGTTAAGCCCGATCTCGTCGCCAGTGCCACGCACACGGCCGGTCTGAGCCTCGGCGAATACACGGCACTCGTCTTCGCCGGAGCGATGACGTTTGAGGACGGACTGCGACTCGTGCAACGTCGTGGCCAGTTGATGCAGGAATCGTCCAATCGGCGACCGTCCGGAATGGCCAGCTTGCTGATGCTCGAACGAGACCAAGTCCAAGCCATCTGTGACGAGGCGTCGGCCGTCGGCCAAGTCTCGATTGCGAATTATCTGTGCCCCGGCAATCTCGCGATTTCCGGCGAGAAACCTGCCGTTGCGAAGGCCGTCGAACTTGCCGATGCCGCCGGCGGAAAGACGGTCGCACTGGCCGTGGCCGGTGCGTTTCACACGAGCATCATGGAACCGGCCGATCAAAAACTGGCTGAAGCTCTCGCCAGCGTCACGATCCAAAAACCGCGAATCCCGGTCGTGTCGAACGTCGATGCCGCCGTGCATTGGGAACCGGATGAGATTCGGCAACTGCTCGTGCGGCAAGTCGTCAATCCGGTGCGATGGGAAGACTCGATCCGCTGGCTGCTGGCCAATGGCGTTACCGAGTTCACGGAAGTCGGTCCCGGCAAGGTGCTCGCCGGATTGCTCAAGAGAATCGACCGCAAGGCGAAGTGCGAGAACGTCAACGAGGCACTGTAGCCCTGTCGCCTTCAGTAGCCCTGTCGCTCCGCGACAGGACAGCCGAGCGTGCGAGCGATGTTGATTGGATCTTCGAGGTCAATCGCACGGACGAGGCTGGGTGAGCGTTCGGCATTCCTGTCGCGGAGCGACAGGGCTACAGAAACGCCATTGACACGTTTTCGACTCAGACAGAACATCCCGCCCCGCGTCAGGCTCGGCAAAGAGCGTGAACTGCGAGGAATCTGTAACTGGCGGTGCTCACTGAATCTGACCCAGCAAAGGATGGCTGGCCACGATGTCGTACCATTTGATTGATGTCATGCAGCAGTTGGGACATCCCCGGTTGCTGGTGATTGGTGATTTGATTCTCGACCGCTACGTCTGGGGCGAGGCGGAACGAGTCAGCCAAGAGGCTCCCGTCATTCTGCTACGGCAGGAGTCGGAAGAGATGCGGCTCGGTGGCGCGGCGAACGTCGCGAACATGATTCGCGGACTCGATGCCGAAGTGACGATCGCCGGTGTCGTCGGCCGTGACAGCGACGGCGAAGAGTTGCAGGCATCGCTCTCGAACGCCGGTGTCGATTGCTCGACGCTGCTTGTCGATGAGTCACGTCCGACGACGGTCAAAGTGCGATTCATCGGCAGGGCGCAGAGTCGGCACCCGCATCAAATTTTGCGAGTCGATCGCGAATCACGTCACGCACTGCCAGCAGCGATCGAGGATCAATTCATCACGCAAGTTCTCGGTCAGATCGGGCGGCATCAGGCGGTCTTGATCTCGGATTACTCGAAGGGTGTCTGCACGCCGCGCGTGCTGCGCTGTGTGATCGACGCGGCAAATGCCGCCGGGATTCCGGTACTGGTTGATCCGGGGCCGAAAGCCAACTTCACCGATTATCGCGGCGCAACCGCGGTCACTCCGAATCGTTTGGAAACTAAATTGGCGACCGGTTGTGAAGTCAACTCGACAGACACGGCATTCGCGGCCGGGCAGCAGTTGGTCGAGACGCTGCAATTGGAACACGCTTTCGTGACGCTCGACAAAGACGGCATCGCGCTGTCACTGAACGACGGCTCGTCGGAGCTGTTCCCGACTCGCAAACGGGAGGTCTACGACATCACCGGTGCCGGCGACATGGTGCTGGCGATGATCGGTGTCGGCATGGCGGACGGTCTCTCGCCACAAGATTTGTGTCGGCTCGCAAATGTTGCCGGAGGACTTGAAGTCGAACGGATCGGGGTTGTCGCGATTACTCGGCAGGAGATTCTTGGCGATTTGATTGGCGGCTCACGGAAAGTTCACGAGAAGATCAGCGACCTCAACGAACTGGCTCGGTTGGTTGATGCTCGCAAGCAACTCGGTCAGAAGGTCGTGTTCACGAACGGCTGCTACGACCTGCTGCATGCCGGGCACGTTCAATATCTGCAGGAGGCCGCGACGCTCGGCGATTGCTTGATTGTCGCGCTCAACAGCGACGACAGCACACGACGCTTGAAGGGTCCGACTCGGCCAGTCATCTCGCAAGAGCAGCGGTCCATGATGCTCGCCGCACTCGAATGCGTCGATCACGCCGTTGTCTTCGACGAAGACACGCCACTCGCACTACTCGAACGCTTGAAGCCCAACGTTCTCGTCAAAGGGGGCACAACTCCCATCGTCGTCGGTCGCGAACTCGTCGAAAGCTATGGCGGCGAAGTCCGCATCCTGTCTGAAGTCCCGAACGTTTCCACCACTCGCATCGTCTCGCAGATTCGCACGCTGCGCGACGCGGCCTAGTAGGAGAAGGCAGAAGGCAGAAAGCAGAAGGCACCAACACCTGCCTTCTGCCTTCTGCCTGCTGCCTGCTGAAAATGAAAATCGCCGTCTGGCTGCCTAACTGGATCGGAGATGTCGCGATGGCGACTCCGGCGTTGCGTGCGCTGCGAGATCACTTCGCGGACACCGAGATCGTCGGCATCTTGCGGCCCTATGTGACGGACGTTTTGGCCGGGACGACGTTGCTTGATCGCTGGTGGATCCACAATCCGAAGCAATCGCGAGCGGATGCTTGGCAAATGCTGCGGACTCTGCGCGGTGAGCGGTTTGATTTAGCGGTGATCTTCCCGAACTCGCTGCGCTCTGGCGTTTGGGCCTGGGCTTCGGGAGCAAAGCGAACGCTGGGATATGCTCGGAACGGGCGCAGCTTGTTGCTGACCGATCCAATCCCCGCGCCGTCGTTGGCGATTCCACATCCGGTCTTGGACGAGATGCTGCAACTGGTCGGTCAACTCGGCTGCCGGTCGCTGTCGCGGAAGATGGAACTTGCGACGTTGCCGCGCGACGAGGAACAACTCGCGGATTTCTGGCGGCGGCATCCGGCCGCTGATTCTGCGAATTACATCTGCCTCAACACGGGCGGAACGTCGGGGGCTTCGGCCGCGAAGGATTGGCCGACGGAATACTTCACGCAGCTTGCGTGTCGGCTGGCCAACGAACTCGGTCGCACAGTTTTGGTGACCTGCGGTCCTAGCGAACGTGAGACCGCGCAGCGCATCGTCGCCGATGGGGCAAATCCGCGAGTGATTAGTCTCGCGGACGAAACGCTCAGCATCGGCTTAACGAAGGCCGCGATCCGACATGCGAGTTTGATGGTGACGACGGACTCTGGGCCTCGGCACTTCGCGGCTGCGTTCGGTGTGCCTTGCCTGACGCTGTTTGGCCCGACGCACATCGCTTGGAGCGAGACGTTTCATCCGCAGGGAGTTCACCTGCAACTCCAGGTCGATTGTGGTCCATGCCAACAGCGAACCTGTCCGCTCAAGCATCATCGCTGCATGCGTGAGCTGACCGTCGATCATGTTTTCGGAGAAATCGTTCGACGTTGGCCAAACGTCTCACCGCGAATCGGCCGCGCCGCGTAAACAAATTTCAAATTTCAAATTTCAAACGAGGGATGTGATGACTGCTCCTCAATCCAATTTTCCGATCGACGACTCCGACGCAGTGATCCCCGGCTTCGAGGACATCGCCGTGCATCTGTCGCAGCAGTTCTCGACAGCGCCGAACGAATCGATCGTGTCGCCGGCGACTCCGTTGCCGACTTATTTGGATCGCCCGGCGATCGTGTCGTCTTCGTCGCGGCCCATCTTTCGAGTCGATGCGGCGCATCCGATGTCGAATCGGCCGGCTGCGGCTCAGTCGCCGTCCGCACCGAATCCCGTATTGCTGAAGTTGCAACAGTTGCGAGCGGCGTTTGGTGGTGGCGAGTCTCAAGCGGATGTGAAGCCGCTGCCTCACCGCGAACCGCTGCACGCTCGCGATCGCTTTGCCGGAGATCCGCGAGACGACGTTCGCTTGCAATGGGCGGACGGGAGCGAGCCGTGGTGGCACTTCGATGTCGAGGCGCGCATGGTCGAGCACGAAACGCTCTGGATCATGGAGCAGCTCGAAGAGTTTTTCCTCCGATATCTCAAACCGGTGTGGTGGGACCGCTTCGTCGAGGGGATCAATGACTTCCTGGCGATGATCCGCAACGAACTCATTCGTCCCGTTTGGTCAGTCCTCACCGCGCCGATTCGTGCGATCGCTCATTTGATTCCCGATATCGACTGGCCGTGGAACTTCGAGTTGCGCGGAGCCAACGTGTCGGTCAAGCAGTCGCCGTTTCGACGGATGGTGTTCGATAGCCATCTCGCGTCGCACGTGGTCGAGCAACTGTGGGATGCCCCCGACGAGTTCCTCGCCGCCGGTCAGACAGTGACACGGGATGATTTCGGAGCCGTCGCTCGCGTCCCGGTGAAACCGCCAACGGTCGACGGTCACTTCAAACATTCGGCGATTGGCTTGTTGAAGCGATTCAATCTGCGCGGCGTGATCCACACGGCGACTCGATTGATGTTGTTCACGCGCGGCAGCCGCTCGTGGACCTATGGCCGGGAAATGCTCGATGCCGGCGTCGGGACCGCTCGGCCGCTGGCGATGGTTGAGGATCGGCTCGGTCCGCTTCGCTTCCGATCGTTCGTGCTGACGGAGGAAGTCGAGGGAACGCCGCTTCCCGAATTCTTGGCGACGACGTCGCTCAACACGTTGGAGTTGGATCGCCTGGCCGGGCAGTTCGCTCGGATGTGGCACACGCTCGGCGAACTGCGGATCGTGCATGGAGCAATGCGCGCCTCAAACTTTGTCGTGACGCCGGATCGGCAGCTCAAGTTGATCAACCTCGACGGCACTTGGCGGCACTGGTTCGATCTGACATTCCTGCATCGCCGCGATCGAGACTGGCTCCGCTTCATGAAAGCCTGGCGCGGTCAACCGGAAATCGGTGCGGCCTTCCGAGCGGCGGTTGCTCGGCATTTTGAAGAGGTGCAGGTGGCTCAGCGATTGAGCCAACCGTTGCCGCTGCGATTGCAGCGTGCGGCTTGATCGTGACTCCGTAAACAACGACGCCCGGCCTCTCCTCCGTGAGTGGCCGGGCGTTTGTGTTTTTGTAGCCATCACCGCTCCGCGTGATGAGCCTTCTGTCAATCGGCATCGAGCGTTTCAAACTCGTTCTCAAGCCTACCGCAAAAGGGTCGTCACGCGGAGCGATGACGGCTACGTTGAACGACGGCCAGCTACTTCTTCTCGAATTCCGCGTCGATGACGTCATCACCGGCTGGCTTAGAACCTCCGCCCGCTTGAGCTCCGGCGTCCGCTCCTGGCTGAGCACCGGCGTCTTTGTAGAGGTGCTCGGCCATCGCGTGCAGGCTTTGTTCGAGCGCGGCAACCGCGCTGTTGATCTGGTCGGCGTCTTCGGTCTTCAGAGCTTCGTTGAGCTTGGCGACCGACGATTCGATGGCACCCTTCGACGCGGCATCCAGCTTGTCGCCGTTTTGCTTGAGCTGCTTCTCGGCTTCATAGGCCAGCATCGAACCTTTGTTCTTCGCTTCGGCCAATGCCTTCTTCTTCTTGTCTTCGTCGGCGTGGGCGTCGGCGTCCTTCCTCATCTTCTCGATCTCTTCCTTCGACAGGCCGCTGGAGTTCTCGATACGCACCGAGTGCTCCTTGCCCGTGCCGAGATCCTTCGCCGAGACCTTCAGGATGCCGTTGACGTCGATGTCGAACGAAACCTCGATCTTCGGCACTCCGCGCGGGGCCGAGGGAATGTCTTCGAGGTTGAACTGGCCAAGCTGCCGGTTGTCACGAGCCATCGGGCGTTCGCCTTGATAGACGCTGACCGTGACCGCTCGCTGATTTTCTGCGGCGGTCGAGAAGGTTTCTTTCTTCGTGGTCGGGATTGTGGTGTTGCGCTCGACAAGCGCGGTCATCACGCCACCTTCGGTCTCGATGCCCAGCGACAGCGGAGTCACGTCCATCAGCACGACGTCGGTCACTTCGCCGGTGATGATGCCTCCCTGAATCGCGGCACCGATCGAGACGACTTCGTCCGGGTTCACCCCTTTGTGCGGCTCTTTGCCTTGAAAGATCTTCTTGACGAAGTCATGCACCTTCGGCACGCGCGTCGAACCGCCGACAAGCACGACCTCGTCGATGTCGCTCGGTTTGAGCTTCGCGTCCTTCAATGCACTCTCGACCGGGATGCGGCAGCGTTCGATCAGCGAATCGACCAACTTCTCGAACTCGGATCGCGTGATCGACATTTGCAGGTGCTTCGCGCCGCTCGCGTCGGCCGTGATGAACGGCAGGTTGATCTCCGAGTTTTGCAACGTTGAGAGTTCCTTCTTCGCCTTCTCGGCTGCTTCGCGCAGTCGTTGCAAGGCCATCGGGTCTTTGCGGAGGTCGATGCTGTTCTCTGCTTTGAACTTCGCGGCGATGAAGTTGATCAACTCTTCGTCGAAGTCGTCGCCACCCAGATGCGTGTCACCGTTCGTGCTGAGGACTTCGACCAGTTCATTGCTGACCTCCAAGATCGACACGTCGAACGTGCCGCCGCCGAGATCGAAGACGCAGATCTTTTCGTCCTTCTTCTTTTCAAGGCCGTAAGCCAGCGCGGCCGCGGTCGGCTCATTGATGATGCGAGCGACTTCGAGGCCGGCGATCTGACCGGCGTCCTTCGTTGCTTGCCGCTGGGCGTCATTGAAATACGCCGGGACGGTAATGACCGCTTTGTTGACCTTGTGACCGAGATAACTCTCGGCTGCCTCTTTCAGTTTGCGAAGCACCAGCGCGGAAATTTCCGGCGGCGTATGCACCTTGCCGTTTCCGGTTTCGACCTTCACATAGTCGGCCGGGCCTCCGACGATCTTGTACGGGACGAGCTTTTCTTCCGAGGCGACTTCGCTGTGTCGTCGGCCCATGAAGCGTTTGATCGAGTAAATCGTGTTCCTCGGATTCGTCACCGCTTGGCGACGAGCGGGATCGCCCACCAGCGTTTCGCCCTTGTCCGTGAAGGCGACGATGCTCGGCGTCAGACGGTTTCCTTCGAGGTTCGCGAGAACCTTGACCTCGCCCCCTTCCATGATCGAGACACAGGAGTTCGTGGTTCCCAGGTCGATTCCAATGATCTTTTCGGCAACGGCCATTGCTTGGCTCCTCAGTCGGTTGGTTGTGAGTTTTTAGTGGCTTGTGGTTTGAAACACAGAACGTCAACCGGGTGAAGGCAAAGAGCGTGCCAGCAGCTCGGGTCAATTTCTTGACGCGGCAACTCACTGGAAGACAGGAGATTGCGTTCCCTCCAAAAAGGAACCGATCCAGCCGATGCCACTTTGGCACCAGACAAACATCAGTCATCGGAGCGGCGGATTGCCAAACTGACAGGCGGCAGTTTTAAGACGAGACGATGCCGAAACTCTTGACTGCTTGACACCTTAGAGGGGCGGGTTTACAAGCGTTTTCCTCGCACGGCAGAGCCGATTTGAGCCTTTTCTGGCCCTGCGACCGCGAAAGGAACTCATGGCCAAGAAACCACTTCCGAAGAAAGCTCGTAAACCGGCGGCCGCGCCGCCGAAGCCGGCTCGAAAATCCCCCTCCGCGTTAGAGAGCGAGCTGAAACGACTCGACCGCGAGATCCTGACGCTGATCAACAAGCGAGCCGGGACCACCACGGATTGGATTCAAGCTCAACCCGATTTGAAGAAAGCATTGTTTGCCCCGCTGGCCGACGATGCTCTCTTTGAAACGCTGGCGGCATCGAACAAAGGCCCGCTGCCAGCCGCCGCCATTCGAGGAATCTTCCGTCAAATCCTGAGTGCCGCCCGCCTGCAAGTGAAGTCGATCCGAGTGGCCTACCTCGGTCCGGCTTATAGTTACACGCACATCGCGGCGGTTGAACGGTTTGGCGAGTCGGCCGATTTGGTTCCCGTCAGCACCATCGCAGCCGTGTTCGAAGAGGTGAATCGGGGCCAAGCTGATTACGGCATCGTCCCGATCGAAAACAGCACCGACGGCCGGATTGTGGACACGCTCGACATGTTCACTCGGCTGCCGCTGCGAATTTGCGGTGAGGTCCAGATTGCGATTCATCACAACCTGTTGGCTCGGTGCCCTCGCAGCGAAGTGACCGAAATCTATAGCAAACCGCAGGCGTTGTCGCAGTGCCGTGACTGGCTCAGCAAGAACATGCCGCAGGCTCGATTGCTGGAAGTCACCAGCACATCGACAGCGGCTCAGTTGGCTCGCGACAAACCAGGAGCAGGTGCTGTCGCCAGTATGAGAGCGGCGGTCGAATACGATTTGAACGTCGTGGCGGAATCGATTCAGGACAACAAGAACAACGTCACTCGATTCGCGGTCATCGGTGACGATGACACGAAGCCGACCGGCAAGGACCGCACGGCGTTGTTGTTGCAAATCCCGCATAAACCGGGGGCATTGGCGGATGCGTTGTCGTCGTTCAAGCGAAACAAGATCAACCTGACCTGGATCGAATCGTTCCCGTTGCGTGGACCGGAATCGGGTTATCTGTTCTTCCTCGATTTCGAGGGACATTCGCACGATCCCCGCATCAAGCGGACGTTGGCGGACATCGAACGTCTCGCCGTCCGGATGGAAGTGCTTGGCTCGTATCCCCGCAGCGAACCGCTGAGCTGACCAGTAGTCGATTTGCTCTGCAACTCGGATCGGAGTCACGGAGTGACTCCGCGACATTGGTCGAGCGACGATCAGGGCAAGCTGTCCCCCGCGCGAGGTATCCATCAAGACAAATTGGCTCGCCCAGTCCGAGCCCAAACCCCCGCTTCTCAAGTTTGGCAGCTTTTGCTATCACGCCGCCGCTTCAGCCTCAGGGAAGAGGTGCTGATCGCCGAGAAAGGATGCTCGATGCTCTACCAACAGAAATCGTTGCGACGATTCGTGCTGCCGGTGCTCAAGTGGCTGTCGCGAGACATTCGGATCCGGCATCACTTCACCGGCGACCGTTTCCGGCTGCACACCTATTTGCACAAGGGCTATTGGTATCACGGCAAGAACCGCGAGCGGCATTCGCTGGAAATCTGCCAGCAGGCAATCCGGCCCGGTGACACGGTGATCGAGGTTGGCGGGCACATCGGTTATCTGAGCTTGTTCTTTTCGCAACTCGTCGGCGACTCCGGGCAAGTGCATGTCTTCGAACCGGGGACGAACAATCTGTCGTACATCGAGCAGAATGTCCGTTCGCGGCCGAACATCACGCTCGTCAAGAAGGGGGCCGGCAACCAGACCGGCACGGCGACGTTCTATTTGGAGAACCTCGCCGGTCAAAACAATTCGCTCGTCAAAGATTTCGACGTCTTGCAACGAAACCTCAAGAATGCGTTCGACAGCGACGTGCAGATCACCGAGTCGTCAATCGAGGTTATCCGCCTGGATGACTACGTCGCTCAAACGGGGATCGTCCCCAGCTTCCTCAAGATCGACGTCGAAGGCTTCGAGTTCGAAGTGCTCGACGGCCTGAGTGACACGATGCGGCATCGGCCGGCGATGTTCGTCGAGGTGCAGCGGCAACACGATCTCGTCTGGGAATTCTTTGAGTCACACGGTTACCAACTCTTCCGCGAGACGATGCAGCCGCTCAGTCGAGATGAAGTGCTGACACTGCGGACGCAGAACGTGTTCTGCTTTCACCCTGAAGCCCATGCCGAAGTCCTGAATCGTCTGGCGTTCCACCGGGACGCGGCGTGACATCCATGCGACCAACCACTCGACATCATACGGATCGCACAAATTAGCCGCGCGGCTAATTTGTGCGATCCGTATGAGTCACTATTTTTGGCGTGCATGTTTAGTTCGAATTCTGTGGGGGTGAGATACTCGAGGGACGAGTGGCGGCGAGAGTTGTTGTAGTAGGCGATGTAGGTCGCGATCTCTCGTCGCGCGGATTCGATGCTTTCGTAGTCGGTCATTTCGAGTTCGGTCTTGATGGTTCCGAAGCAAGATTCCATGAAGGCGTTGTCATAGCAGTTGGCGGCACGGCTCATGCTTTGACGGATGTCGGCGCGGCGCAGCACGGCTCGGTATTGTTTGCCGGCGTATTGCCCACCGCGATCGCTGTGGTGAATCAAACTCGCACTTGGCTGACGCTGGCTGATCGCCGAGCGCAGCGCGGCCAACGTGAGTTCCTCGGTCATCGACTTAGCCAGTTCCCAGCCGACGATCTTGCGCGAGCAGCGGTCCATGATCAGTGCGAGGTACGCGAAGCTCCCATCGGCCAAGGGCACATAGGTGATGTCGGCCACCCACAGTTCATTGAGTCGTGACGGATCCATCGTGTCTGGGATGAGGTTGGGACTGAAGCCCAGCGTGTGACGGCTGTCGGTCGTCTTGGGCTTGAAGGAGTTTGGCTGAATGGCCTTCAAACTCGCGGAATCCAGCAGTTTCGCGACTCGTTCGACGCCGCAGGTCTCACCGCGTTGCCCCAGTTCAAAAGCAATCCGCCGTGCCCCGTAACGCCGCTTGTGTTCCCAGAAGATGTCACGAATCAAAGGCCTGAGCTGCTCGTCCCGTCGCTCTCGAACTGAGGTTGTTTCCTCGCACCAGGCAGAGTACGCCGAGCGACGGACACCCAGTGCCTCGCACACCGCCAGCACCGCGAAACCATCCGCCGCGACGATCTGATCTATTGCCGCGTAGACGTCGGTCACTCGTTGCGGCCGAAAATGGCCAACGCTTTTTTTAGGATGTCTCGCTCTCGCTCGACGCGCCGCAACTCGTCCTCAAGCTGCCGCACACGAGCCTCCAACGTCTCCGCCGCCTTCCCGCCGCGACCAATCAACGACTTCTTCCACTGATACAGAAGGTTCGTTCCCGAAAGACCAAGCCGCTCCGAGACCGTCGTCGCCGATTGCCCATCCACCAGCATCCGCACGGCCTCCTGCTTGAACTCCTCCGTGAACCGACGACGAGTTCGACGTGATTTCAACGGCTTCTTCACGGACATCTGACGGTCTCCTTTTGACCGCCAAAAATAGTGACTCACACTGTCCGTGAAATGCCGAGCACCTCATACTCCGCAGCCAGTTTTGAAACTGCCGACTTTTCTCGGCGGGTCTATTTAGAAATCCTGCGGACGTGCTTCCCAGTGAGCCGACTGGCAAACAGGGCGACTCGTAGAGTGAAGGATCAGCATTTTGATGTCTATGAACTCTCACACCAATGACAGCATCAACGCTGAGCCGAACCGACGTGGGTTTCTCAAATTGGCGGCCGGGTTCGGAGGACTGTCGCTCGCCAACATTTTGAAGTTGCGAGCCGAGTCCGGAACCGGCGTGCGTCCGCGCGCCGTGATTATGGTCTGTTTGGCCGGAGGTCCGAGTCACGTTGACTCGTACGATCCAAAACCAAACGCTCCGTTGGAATACCGAGGTGAGTTCAAGCCGATCGCCACGAATGTGCCCGGCTTCGATGTCTGCGAGCATCTTCCTTTGCAGGCCCAGATCGCCGACAAGCTGGCACTGGTTCGTTCGTTGCAGTTCGTCGAACCAATGCAGCACGAGCTGGAAGAGGTCTTCACCGGCTTCCCAAAATCGCAGCAGCGTCCGTCATTCGGTTCAATCATCAGCCACTACCGCGATGCCAATCTCGCGGTGCCGAGCTATGTCAGCTTGGAATACGCCGAGGGTCTGACGAGCTACGAAAACCCGCGTTACGTCGGTGCGTCTCATTCGCCGCTGCACATCGCCGGCACTGCGGCTGTTCGCAATCTGCAACTGTTGCAGACCATCTCGAAACCGCGATTCGACTGCCGCCGGGAT
>JAYVQJ010001097.1:0-3876 GCA_043777235.1 Planctomycetia bacterium | reverse complement strand
TCGCTCGACCATCTGCCGCTGCTGGTTCAGGCCATCCAGATGTTTCGCGAGAAATCTTGAAGCAGGCAAAGGAGATGGTCGCCGAGAACCCCGCGTGGCTGGAGAGTCCGGCGTTGGTGCTTGCACACGAAGAGTGGCATCGAGGGATCGTCGGCATCGTGGCCAGCCGCGTGGCTGAGCAGTTCGAGAAGCCAGCGATCCTGATCGCGTTGTCGCGAGAAGATCGCATTGGCCACGGATCGGGCCGCACGTTCGCTCGGTTTGATTTGCACGCGGGGTTGTCGGCGTGTGCTCATCACTTGAAGTCGTTCGGCGGACATCAAGCGGCGGCCGGGTTGAAGATCGAAGCGGATCGGATCGACGCCTTTCGTGAAGAGTTCTGCGCACACTTCTCGAAGACTCACGAGGTCATCGCCAGCGACCGCGAGGTGTCGATCGACGCTGAAGTGCGGCTCGCGGATTTGACTCGACAAGCGGTGCAAATGTTGTCGAAGCTCGGTCCATTCGGGCGTGAGAATCCGAAACCGATCTTCGTGGCGGCTCGTTGCGAGTTGGCCGAACCTCCAAAAAAGATGGGCGAAGGAGAGCGGCATCTGTCGCTGCGCCTGAAGCACTACGGAACCGTGATGCGCGCCGTCTGTTTCGGAGCCGGCGATTGGGCCGACGAAATCGCGGCGGTCGGCGGGCCGATCTCGGTTTGTTTCGCTCCGACGATCAACAGCTATAACGGCTATGAGAACGTCGAACTGCGACTCATCGACTGGCGAGCGGACAACACGTCGTCGGGTCGCTTGGCTGAGACGCCGGTTGCCGGATAAGTTGCTGAAAACCTGGAGGATGGGCACTCTTGCCCGTCCTTCCGAACGACCAACCGCAGACGGGCAAGAGTGCCCATCCTCCATTACTGCCACACGAGGCCACACCATGCGCTTGCTTGCGACGCTACTCTGCCTTGGACTCTGTTCCTCAGCGTTTTCTGACGATGCCAACTGGAATCAATTTCGCGGCCCGCGCGGTGATGGAAGTTCGACAGAGAAAGACCTGCCGGTCACGTTTGGCGAAGGCTCGAAAGAGATCGTCTGGAAGACGCCAATTCCCGGCCGAGCGTGGTCTTCGCCCGTCGTGTGGGGCCAGCAGATTTGGCTGACGAACGCTCCCGACATCCTGGGGAACACGAAGGAGCGGGTGAAACTCGAAAAGCCGATCGACCTATCGGCTGTCTGCGTGGATCTTGAAACCGGGAAAGTCATTCACGACCGAAAACTGTTCGCGGTGTCCGAGCTGCAAATCACGCATCCGACGAACACGTTCGCATCGCCGACGCCCTTCATCGAGGAAGGCCGCGTCTACATTCACTTCGGCAGCTACGGGACCGCGTGTCTCGACACGAAGACCGGCGAGACAATTTGGGAGCGTCGTGATTTGGAATGCGATCACTGGCGCGGGCCGGGGTCATCGCCGGTCGTGCATGGCGATTTGCTGTATCTGACGTTCGACGGTTACGACTTCCAATACATCGCAGCGCTCGACAAGAAGACTGGCAAAACGGTTTGGAAAAAGGATCGCGGCATCGACTATCGCACGACCGACGGCGATGCGAAGAAGGGGTACTCGACGCCGCTGATCATCGAGGCCGGCGGACGCGAGCTGCTCGTCAGTCCGTTTGCGTATGCGACGATTGCTTACGATCCGAAGAATGGCGATCCAGTTTGGACGGTGTTTCACGGCGGCATGAACGCGGCGGGGCGGCCGCTGTTCGGCAATGGGTTGGTTTACATCAACTCGGCGGACGGCCCGAATGCGTTGGTTGCGGTGAACCCGGAAGGCAAAGGGGACATCTCCAAGAACATCGTCTGGAAGACGGCGAAGCAAGTTCCGAAGCGCTCGTCGCAGATCTTGGTCGGCGACACGCTCTTCATGATGAACGATGGCGGCGTCGCCTCGTGCCTCGACGCGAAGACCGGCACCGAGATTTGGTCCAAGCGATTGGCCGGCACCTTTTGGTCGTCGCCGCTGTTGGCGAACGGATTGATCTATTGCTCTTCGCAAGAGGGTGGCGTCGTGGTCTTCAAGGCCGCGCGAGAGTTTGAACTGGTCGCCGAAAACAAATTCGACGACGGCATCACCGCGTCGCCAGCCGTGGCCGGCAAGTCGCTGATCGTGCGGACGAAGTCGCACCTGTACCGGATCGAGAAGCGAGATTGAGATGATTGCGTCGCGACACCGTTGGGCGTTCCGATTCACACTGCTCGCAGTGCTTGTCGGCGTGTGTGTCGGGCTGAATGCTGGATGCTCGAAGCCCACGGAACCGGTCAGCCACTTGGAACCGGCACCCAAGGATTCCGATCAGGCGGACGACGCCGTTCGCAAAGTGCTCATCGGCTTGCAAGAACAGAAGCTCGGCGAGTTGTGGCGTTTTCTGCCCGATTCGTATCGCGATGACATTCAAAAGTTGGTGCGCGATGTCAGCGGGCGTTTGGATGAGAAGGCTTGGGGACCGTTCGTGGCGACCTGCCAAAAAGCTCGCACGGTCGTGTCGAAGATCGTTCGAGAGCTCGACAAATCGGATCAGCCGCTGAGTGACTCTGACAAGGAATTAGCCGTCCAACTGCGGGCCGTCGAAAAACTCTTGAAAGCGTTGTGCGACAGCGAGCTTCGCAGCGTCTCTGCGATGCAAACGATGTTGGTCGATCAGTTTCTCAATGGCACGGGACACAGCCTGTTGGCGGCTCTGTCGGAAGGAGCACTCGGCGATGCTGGAGACGGCGACAATGCCTTCTCGCAATTCGGCAAGGTGAAAGTCGAGTTGGTGGAGGCAGGTCAGAACTCTGCGGTGGTCTCTGTGCAATGGCCGGGGCAAGAGTCGATGCAGCACTCGTTTGTGCGAGTCCAGAGTCATTGGATCCCGCAGACGCTGTCCGAGGCGTGGCCGACGGAGTTCCCGAAAGTGCGAGGACAATGCCTCGCGTGGGCGGACGAACTTCAGTCCAACTCCGAACCGTGGCACGCGCGATTGCGCGAGATCGACGGACTTCTCGATGAGCTGTCGAGGACGAAATCGCTCGCTGAGATTCGCGCGGTTTGGCAAACCGGTGTGTCGCACTTCGCCGTCGAGTGGTTCGGGGCAACTCCGGTCGAATCGTCGAAGACAACAGAAGTTCCGACCGAATCGCCACCGCCGGTGAAGCCCGCTCGCGTCAAACGGCCGGACACCGAAGTGCTGCTGCCCGATGAACCGCAGAAATAGTTCTGGGGTCCGAGCCTACTGCTCACCCGGTTCAGCGGTTAAAACACGCGGCAATCACGAATTCATCGGGAACGATGTTCGCCGTCCTCTGGGAGCCGCTCGCTTATGGCCGTCTCGAATGGTTTGCTCATCCTTCACGATCTGCACCTGAAACTTCACGCTGTTCAGGAAGAGCTTGAGAAAGGCCCGCGACTCATCAAGGCCAAGGAGAACGTCCTGGCCAAGAAGCAGGCGGAGTTGGATCTGGCCAAAGCGAAACACACTGACCAGCGAAAACAGGCAGACCAAAAAAACCTGCAACTGAAGACCAACGAAGCCAAGCTGGCCGATCTGAATGCCAAGCTCAACATGGCCAGCACGAACCGCGAGTTCGATATTCTCAAAGGCCAGATCGCCGCCGACAAAATGGCCAACAGCGTGCTCGAAGACGAAATCCTCGACTGCATGGAGCAGGTCGATCTGCTCAAAGGCAAAATCGCCGACGCGGAGAAAGTCGTCGCGGCCGCAAAGGACGACGTTCAGAAAATGACGGACCATGTCGCCGCCGCCGAAGCGGGTCTGAAAGAAAAAGCCGCCAAACTTCTCCCCGCCGTCGCCGAGGCGGAAACCGTGATCCCGAAGGATTTCAT